>DASSUA010000055.1:0-5469 GCA_035707525.1 Pseudonocardiaceae bacterium | reverse complement strand
CTCCACGGCGACCCGGACGTCCTTTGGCGGCAAGGCCTTGGCGATCTCGGCCAGCAGCCGGCCGGACACCAGCACCCGGCCGCCGGCCTTGTCCGTGACCGGCACCTCGATCCGGTTCGCCACCTCGAAGTCGAACCCGGTGACGTGCAGCAGCCCGTCGTCGACCTCGAGAAGCACGCCGGCGGTCACCGGTACGACCGGCCGGGCCGGCAACCCTCGGGCCGTCCAGGCGACGGCATCGGCAAACGTGTCCCGGTCAAGCTCGAATTCCACGTTCCGGAGCGTACCGACCAGCACTGTCAGAAATTGCGGATACCTTCGCGGACGTGCGGTGGGTACTGCACCTGGACATGGACGCGTTCTATGCGTCGGTCGAGCAGCTGACCCGGCCGACGCTGCGGGAGCGTCCGGTGCTGGTCGGCGGCCTCGGCCCGCGCGCCGTCGTCGCCGCGGCCAGCTACCAGGCCAGGGCGTTCGGGGCGCGGTCGGCGATGGCGATGGCGCACGCCCGCCGGCTCTGCCCGCACGCCGTCGTGCTCCCCCCGCGGTTCGGGCTCTACCACGCCGTCAGCGACCGGGTCCTGGACGTCCTGCGCACGGCCTCACCGGTGCTGGAGCAGGTCTCCCTCGACGAGGCGTTCATCGAACCGCCCGCGCTCGCCGGCCGCGAGCCTGGCGAGATCGAGGAGGCGTGCCGCCGGCTGCGATCCGAAGTGCGGGCCGCCGTCGGCCTGCCGTGCTCGGTCGGCGCCGGCAGCGGCAAGCAGCTCGCCAAGATCGCCTCCGAGCTCGCCAAGCCGGACGGATACCTGGTGATCCCGCATGGCAACGAGGCCGACGTGCTACGGCCGTTGCCGGTCCGGCGGCTCTGGGGGATCGGCCCGGTGGCCGAGGCCCGCCTTCGCAAGATCGGCGTGACGACGATCGGCGAACTCGCCGCGCTCGACGTCCGCGACGCCGTCGGGCTGCTCGGCGAGGCGGTCGGCACCGCCCTGCACGGCCTCGCACACGGCCGCGACGACCGGCCGGTCGCCGCCCGCACCGACGTCCGCTCGGTCAGCGCCGAGAACACCTTCGACCTCGACGTGTCCGACCTGGGCACCCTCGACGCCGCCGTCACCGCGATGGCCACCGCCGCTCACCGCCGGCTCGTCGGCGCCGACCGGGCCGCCCGCACCGTCACCGTCAAGGTGCGCGGCGCGGACTTCTCGGTCGTCTCCCGCTCCGAGTCGCTGCCCGCGGCGACCACGGACCTGCCCACGCTCGTCGGCATCGCCCGCCGGCTCGTGATAGCGGCCCTGCCGGAGACGGCGGTGCGGCTGATCGGCGTCGCCTACACCGGCCTGTCCGGCCAGGCCCAGGAGGCGCTGTTCGGTCTCGACGCGCCCGCGGAGCCGGCCGGCGGGTCGCCTGCGGAGCCGCCGCTCGGGGCGGTGCCGCAAAACCGGACGCGCTGGCGTCCCGGCGACGACGTCGAGCATCCGGCGCACGGCTACGGCTGGGTCCAGGGCGCCGGCCACGGCCGAGTGACCGTGCGGTTCGAGCGCAGGAGCACCGGACCCGGCACGGCGCTGACCTTAGACCTCGACGATCCGGCGCTCAGCCCCGCCGAGGCCCTGCGCTCGCTCGACTAGCTGGCCTGCTCGATCGGACCCGTAACAAACTTCTGACCGGGGTGACCAATGAGTCAACAAACGGTGGTTCCGTTGACTCATCCGTCACGGAGGTCAAGAACGGAACGCCCGCTCCGGCCGCGACCACACCGACCAGCACGCACCCCCACCGTCCGCACCTTCTACCGCGCCCAGGTGATGCGGAACGGGCGGTGCAGGACCAGCGGGCCGATGCGGTAGCTGCGGTGTGTGGTGACGGTGAGACTGCCCGTGGTGAGGCTGCCGGTCACCACGAAGTGCCGGCTTCCCGGCTGCTCGCGCGGCCGCACCTTGTTGGTGAAGCTCGCCATGGTCAGAGTCAGCTGGTCGGCGTCCAGGGTCGCGTCCTCGGGCCGCGCCCGCGAGAAGTCCAGGACCATCGAGCCGAGCCGGTTACGGAGCTCGATCCGGCGTGGCACGGTCCACGGCCCGTACCGCCGCATTGACGAGCCCGTCTGCCTGAGCTCGAGCGTCTCCTTCGGGACGGCGACCTCTCCGGCGCTCGCCGTGAGGCCCGGCAGGTCGATGAGCACCGCGTTCAGCTCCGCCCGGGTGCCGGCCCGCCATGCCGCTTCGGTGCGCTGGCTGAACTCGTCCAGCGTCAGCATTCCGTGCCCCACCGCCCGGTTCAGCAGCTCCACCACGTGCTCGCGCTCGGCGTCGGAGACCCGCAGTTCCCTCGGGTCCATCGGGGACGTGCCCTCCACCGGGCCACCGTATCGCCGCACGCGGCCGGAGCGGGGCCACCGGGCGGTGCGTTACGGCTCGTGGCCGGTCGGTGTGTCCCTGGCGTTGTCGCCCGGGACGCGAGCCGCCGGAAAGCCGTCAGGCGTCACCGACCTGTCCGGCGAGACCGCGCCTGCTGGCCAGACTGCGCTTTCTGATGAAACTGCGCTTTCTGATGAAACTGCGCTTTCCGATGAGACTGCGGCTCGGCTCGGCCCAGGTGAGCTGGCCGGCCGGGCAGAGGCCGGGGCGGCGGCAGCCGGTGCCGGCTGATCGGGCTCCGGGGGGACGTCGGCCTCCATCGGGTCCAGGGCGTCGACCTGCTCGGGCTTCTCCGGGTCGTCGGAGAGCAGCGATCGGATGCCGGCGTTGAGGACGGCCACGATGGGGACGGCGAGCAGGGCACCGATGATGCCGGCGACCACCACGCCACCGGCGACGGCGAGCACTATGACGAGCGGGTGGATCTGCACGGCGCGGCCCATGAGCAGCGGCTGCAGGATGTGGCCCTCGATCTGCTGCACGCCGATCACGATCCCGAGCACGATGAGGGCGGGAACGAGCCCGTTGGCCACGAGCGCGACCAGAACGGCTACCGCGCCGGTGAGCACCGCGCCGACGATCGGGATGAAGGCGCCGAGGAACACCAGCGCGGCGAGCGGAACGACCAGCGGGACGCCGACGATCCAGAGGCCGACGCCGATGAAGACCGCGTCCACGGTGGCGACCAGCACGCTGGCCCGGACATAGCCGACCAGCGCGGCGAAACCCCGCTTGCCCGCGACGTCGACCCGGTCCCGCGAGCGGCGCGGAATCCCGCGCATCAGAAACGACCAGATCTGCCGGCCGTCATAGAGGAAGAAGATCAGCGTGAACAGCACGAGCAGGACGCCCGTGACGAAATGGCCGACGCCCCCGGCGACCGACATAGCGCCCGAGGTGATCTGATCCCGGTTCTCGGTGAGGGTCGTGGTCAGGTTGGCCCTGGCGTTCTGCAGCTCGGTTTCCGACAGCCCCAGCGGCCCGTTGACCAGCCAACCCTCGATCGTGTCGATGCTGCCGCCGACCTGGGCCTGGAGTTCGGGCAGGCCCGTGATGAACGCGCGGACGACGAAGGTGAGCACGCCGCCGACGGTGGCGAGGCCGCCGATCAGCACGACGGTGGTGGCCAGCGCGCGCGGCACACCCCGCCGGGTCAGTGTGTCGACGGCCGGGCCGAGCAGCGCGGCGAGCAGCAGAGCGACCGCGACGGGGATGACCACGACGGACAGCTCGATCACCAGCCGGCCGGCCACCACCAGTGCCCCGGCGACCACGAGCACCCGCCAGCACACGGCGGCCGCGAGCCGCAGCGTGTACGGCACCTCGTCGACCGGGTTGCGGGGACCCTCGGGCTCGGGCGCATCGCGCCGCTCGAGCCGGGCCCGCTCGGCGCGCAGCCGCTCGGCCCTGGCCCGCTCGACCCGCTGCAGCGCCGCCCGGCTCAGCTCCGCTGACCTGCGTAGAGCGTCGAAGCGCCCGCGCCGCGATCTCGTCTCGCTCACCTGGTCACGGTATCCCGGTCGGACCGCCGGGCGCTGGCGAACGCGGTGCGGTCAGCAACCATGAACGGGGCCGCGAGGTCGGTGTTGTCAAGGACGACCGTCGCCTGCCGCTGCGGGTCGCACCGGCTCAGATACAGCCGCTGCCCCTCCACATAGCGCCGGTTCGGCGCGGCATCTGGGTCGGGGTCGCCGCCGTCGCGCTCGGCACACCGGGCAACCGACACGGCGAAACGGACCCGCAGGAACACCGAGTAGTCCCAGCGGTCCCGAAGCTCCGGCCGGTGCAGAAAGATCCCGTCGAAGACCAGGGCCGCGCCCGGTGGTGCCAGGCGCGGCGGGGACCGCACCGCGGAGTCCGTGCGATGGTCGAACGCCGCCGCCCGGTAGCGGGCGTCGCCACCCGGGCTCAGCGGTCCGAGCAGTACCCGGTGTAGCAGCGGATAGTCGAACGAGTCGAGGAAGAAGCCTTCCGGACAGTGCCGCCCGCGCCGGTAGCGGACGGCGCGCGGGTTGTGGAACGAGTCGACGCCCGCCCGGATGACCGGCCGGCGGATGGCCTCGCCAAGCTCATCGGCGAACACCGTCTTGCCGGCACCGTCGACCCCGTCGACGCCGACCAGGACCGTGCGGTGCGGGTGCAGCGCGTCGATGTCGGCGGCGATCCGCTCGACGATTTTCTCCCGGCTGCGCATCGGTGCCCCCTCGAACTCGAAGCCCTTGCTGCCAAGGTATCGGGAAACGCATCCCGTTTCGGACTCGCCGGGGTCCGGCGGTGGCTAGCGTGGCGCGCAGCATGGACGAACGAGTGGGAATGCGCGACGGCGTTCTGAGCGCGCTCGAGCAACGGGTGCGGCGGGCGTTCTGCGCCGGTGGGCTGGTCGACCTGCGCAGCCGCCCTCGCCGTGGCGAGGACGTCCGCCACGGCGAGAGCTGGCCGGCCGAGCGCCGGTTGCGCGCCGACTTCCTGGTCGGGCTGTTGATGAGCCCGGCGGCGAGCGAACCGTCCGGGGTGCCGGCGCTGCGGCTGGCCGGCGTCGCGATCGACGGCGAGCTGCGGCTGGAGGCCGCGCAGGTACGGCACCTGATCGACCTCACCGAATGCTGGTTCTCGCACCGGCTCGACCTGCGGATGGCCCGCCTGGCCGGGCTCCGGCTGCCCGGCTGCCGGGTGCCCGGGCTGCGCGGCCACAACCTGGCGGTCGAGTCCGACCTGGTGCTGGAGGCCGGGTTCACCTCCACCGGCCAGCTCGACCTGACCGACGCGCACGTGGCCGGTTCGCTGCGGCTCTCCGGTGCGGTGCTGCGTTCCCCCGGCGGATACGCGCTGCGGGCCGACCGGCTGATGGCCAACGGGGCGATCCAGGCCACCGCGCTTCGGGTGGTGGGCGCGACCTGGCTACCCAACGCGCGCATCGGCGGCGGCGTCGACCTCGGCGCCGCCGTGCTGTCCAACCCCTCCGGCGACGCGTTGCACGGCGCCGGCATGGAGGTGTCCGGCAGCTTCGTCGCCGAGGTGGACGGCGGCCGTTTCACCGCGGACGGCCGGG
>DASSUA010000054.1:0-3741 GCA_035707525.1 Pseudonocardiaceae bacterium | reverse complement strand
GCAGCAGCACCGCGAGTGGTTCGGCGAGCCCGTCGAGCAGCCGGGTGCCGAGCGTGACGTCCAGGTCGCGCGTGGCGTCCTCGTAGCACACGGTGCGGCCGGCGTAGGCGCGACCGGCGGCACGGCTGGCCGGCCGCCCGGTCAACCCGGTGAACCCGGCGTCGAGCGCGGCGAGCGCCGCCCGCAGCGCCTCCGGGTTCCCAGCGGCGGCCGCCACCGCGTCCCTGGCCGCCACCAGCAGGTCGAGGCTGCCGGTGGCCGGCCGCCGGGCGTCCGGGTCGCCGATCGCCGCCAGCCGGCGCCGCAGCACGGCCTCGGCGTCCTGGCCGTCCGGCAGCCCGGCGTCCCAGGTGATCAGCTCGCGCTCGACCAGGCGGTCCAGCAGCAGGTAGCCGTCCCCGGCGGTACGCAGCCCGAGACCGGGACCGGCGACGAGCGCCTCGACGACCTGCCGCGCGGGGCGCACCCCGTCGCACGCGGCGAGGGCGGCGGCCTCCACTGCCGACACCGGCAGCGGCGGCCGCACCGGCCGCAGCACCTGCCGGCCGTCGAGCGTCAGGTGCGGTTGCAGCGCCGGCGGGAACCATTGCCTGATCGCCGGATCGGCGGCCAGCCGGTCGCCGAGAGCCCGCAGCGCCCACGACTCGAACCACACCCGGCGCGCGCGCACCAGACCCGGCCCCGGCACGGCGCTCAACAGGACGTCCCCGTCGTCGAGCGCCGCCCACAGCACCGGACCGAAGAAGCCGATCGTCTCGTTCTTGCCGCAGTACCGCTGCCAGTACCGCAACAGCGCCTTCTCCCGGTCGCGGCGCCGGACGTTGCGCCGCGACCCGCCCCGGCCGGCGTCAGCGGCCAGCCCGTCCAGCGCCGTGAGCACGCCGTGGTTCTGCCAGGTGACCGCCTCGCGCAGCAGCGGGTCGGCCGCCAGCCGGTTGGCCTGCTCGGCCGATTCGGCGACGGCGGCCGCGAAGACCTTCTCGAAGTGCTCGGGCTCGCCGTCGCCGGCGAGCAGGTCGTCGGCCGCCGAGGCGGCCTCGGGGGCTGCGAACCGGAACAACCCGTCGGCGGGGAACCCGGCCGAGCGGACCAGCACGTCGCGCCACACCCACCAGCCGGTCCCGCCGAGCGGCAGCCGATGCGCGCTCATCGCGCACGCTCCGGGTCGACAGTGCGCGCCGAATCAACGGCGCGCTTCGAGTCAACGGCGCGCTTCGAGTCAACACAGTGCAGCCGAAGCTCGCAGTGGTAACGGTGGCCGGCGGCGTCGACCAGCCAGGTCTGGTGGGCACCTGGCAGCAGCTCGGTGACCGTCACCGCCGCGCCGGCCCGGCCGGCCTGCTCCGCGCCGCGCAACATGGTGCACAGCGACCAGGCGTAGACCGGGCTCGACAGGTCGGCGTACACCGGCTTGGTCTCCGAACCGAGCTTGACGAACACCCGCTCCGGCAGCCCGAGCCGGCGGCGCCAGGCCCGCACCGCCAGGTAGCGCTCGCGGCCGCCGGTGACCCCTGCGAGCCCCGTCTCGCCGACCGTCGTGCGCCACGCCTCGCGGGCGACGACGAGCCGGTCGACGGTGATCCTCGGCGTGTGCGGTGCGGCGCCGGCCAGCTTGAACCCGTCGACGGCGTGCATCGCCAGCAGCGCGGAGAACATCTCCAGCAGCGGCCAGGCGCGCCCGTCGGGCGCGGTCGCCACCGGCTCGCCGTCCGGCCCGGCCGACACGACGACCGAGGTGGCCGGCAGCAGCCGCCGAGGGTCGGCGCCGGGCGCGTCGGCGAAGCCGAGCTGGGGATCGCCGGGGGCGTCCAGCGAGTGCGCCACCCGCGCGGTGTGCCGCGGCCAGTCCGCCGGGTAGAGCGGGCGGACCCGGTGCTCGCCGAGGTCGGCGGTCAGCGCGGCGCGCAGCGAGCCCGGGTCCGGATGGACGGTGGTGAACACGGCGCAGTCGAACGTCGGCCACGCGGCGTGCAGCTCGCTGAGCACCGCCAGGTAGTCGCCCCGGTTGATGGCGTCCACGCTCTCGGCGCAGATCTGCAGGTCGGGACTGTGCAGCCGGCCGGCGGACCAGCCGGGCCGCTCGGCCGGGAAGGCGGCGGCCGCGGCGCCGGCCAGCTCGTCCGCGGTGAACCGCAGCTCACGCGTGCCCTCCGGAGCCGTGGCCAGCCCGAACAGCGCCGCCCAGCGGGAGACGAGCTCGGCGGACACCGCGTCGACCGGGCGCTCGCCCGAGCCGAACAGCAGGCCCTGGGCCAGGTACCAGACGTCGGCGAGGCGCACCGGCGCGCCGTCGGCGGCCAGGTCCTCATACAGCTCCCGCAGCGCCGACCCGTACGCGGCGGCCAGCTCCGCGGTCAGCCAGCGGGCGGCGCGCAGCAGCAGCGCGAGCGGCCCGGCCAGCTCGGCGAGCACCCGCCCGCCGAGCACCAGGTCGACATCGCGCGTGGTGTCCTCGTAGCACAGCGCGCGGCCGGCGTAGGCCTGGCCGCCGCGCCGCCGGGCGGCCGCGCCCGTGAGCTCGGTGAACACCGCGTCCAGCCGCGCCAGGGCCGCGGCCAGCGCCGCCGGGTCGCCGGCTGCGGCGGCCACCCCCTCGCGCGCCGCGCAGAGCTCGTCGAGCGCCGCCAACGCCGGCTCCCGCGCCTGCGGGTCGTCGACGGCGGCCAAGAGCTCGCGCAGCCGCTGCTGCGCCTGCGGGCTCTGCGGCAGGTCGGCCCGCCAGGCCAGCACCTCCCGCTCGGCGAGCCGCTCCAGCAGCAGGTAGCCGTCGGCCTCGGCGCGGACGGTGCCGGCGGCGACCAGTCCGGCGACGACGTCGGCGGCGCTGCGGATCCCGTCGCACGCGGCGAGCGCGGCCGCCTCGGGCGCGGTCACCGGCAGCGGCGGCTGGGCCGGCCGCAGCACTCGCTGGCCGTCCAGGGTCAGGTGCGGCCGCAACGCCGGCGGCAGCCACCGCCGCAGCCGGGGGTCATCGGCGAGCCGGTGCGCCAGCGCGTGCAGCGCCCAGTGCTCGAGCCGCACCTTGCGGTCACGGACCAGCCGGTCGCCGACGCGCAGCGCGATGCCGGGCGCGTCCGGGTCGACGCGCATCCAGGCGCCCGGGCCGAAGAAGCCGACGGTCTCGTTCTTCGCGCAGTACCGCTGCCAGTACCTGGCGACGAGCTCCTCGCGGTAGCGGCGCCGCGAGGGCTTGCCGCCGCGGGCCAGCAGGCCGTCGAGCGCCACGAGCGCGCCGGTGTTCTGCCAGGTGACGGCCTCCCGGAAGCGCGGGTCGGCGGCAAGCTCGCGGATCGCCGCGGAGCCCTCGGCCCGCGCCTGCTCGTACTCCTTGTCGAACATTCGCGCGTCGCCCTCGCCGGCGAGCAGGGCATCGGCCGCGGCGGCGCACGCCGGGGCGGCGAACCGGTCCAGCCCGTTGGCCGGGAACCCCGTGCTGCGCAGCACGGCGTCCCGCCAGACCGACCAGCCGGTCGAGCCGAGCGGCACCAGGTGGTTCATGACAGCGCCTCGACCGGGAACTCGCGGCGCTGGAACGGGTACGGCGGCAGCCAGATCCGCTCGCCGTCCGGATGGAAGCCGGCGGCACCGGCGGCACCGGAAGCGGGCTCGAGCCCGCCCAGCCCTTCCACCGCCTGCGCGATGGACTCGGCCGGCACCGACGCCCGCACCGCGAACGCCGGCCGGGTGGCGAGGGTGAACGCCACGTCGTCGAGCCGGGGCGCCGCCGTCGCCAGGTACTCG
>DASSUA010000053.1:0-5117 GCA_035707525.1 Pseudonocardiaceae bacterium | reverse complement strand
AGCTCCAGGTACGACCGAAGCAGCGCTTCGAAGCTCGCCGGCCAGGGAACAGACGACATGGGTACCTCCGGAGGCAAGGTCCACTGGTACGACATCCCGAGTCGTCGCCGGGCACCCACTCGGCCTGCCCGCGGACAGGTGCCGTTCGCGGGTGCCGTTGCTCATGCTCAGCCGGACAACGTCCATGCCGGTGGTGCCGAGCGCCACGGAACCCCCTTCACGCTGCACCGGTGGAACGTGCGGACGAAGCCGTCCGCGGCCGGGACGGCGACCGGGGTCACGCCGTGCAGGATCCCGGCGCTCGGGAGGTTGTTGACGAAGATGATCTCGTCCGGGCCCGGGCCGCCGAGGTCCACGCCGCACTCGGCCATCACGGCGGCCACGTGCTCGGCGCGCAGCACGGGTTTGCTGCCTGGGGTCGCCTCCCGCGACCACTCGAACAGGTCGTTGAAGCGCAGGCCGTGCCGGTGCAGGTAGGTACGCACGTCGGCCAGCAGCAGCGCCCCACCGGTGAAGCCGGCGACCGGGCCGTAGAGGTGGGAGAACAGCAGGGCGTCCCGGTCCATGTGCAGCTGCTTGAAGCTCCACTCGCTGCCGTAGAGCTCGAGCGGGATCGCGCCGTCCGAGGTGACGTTGACCTTGATCTTGAAATGGCCGGGGCCCTCCGGGCCGCAGCGGCGCCGGAACCGGTCCCAGACCCGGCGGAACAGGACCTCGTGGAACAGCCTGGCGACCGGTTGGTCGAAGTACCGGGAAACGCCGGTGACGACTGCCGCGCCCGCGCCGCCGGTGCCGTCGTCGCGTACGAGCCGGTCGGTCACGGCGTCGACGAGGCACGGCGGCACCTCGCCGGACCCTTGAGCGCCCGGCCCGCTCGAGCCTTGGGCCACCTTGTAGTCGGCCAGGTCAACCCGGATGGCGGTGAGCGGGCGCCGCCCGGTGATCGGGCCGGGCAGGTCGGCCATCGCGTCGAGCGCCATGCGCCGCACGACCATCATGTCCAGGGTCGACTGGCTCATCGTTCGCCTCCCGTCTCGGGGTGATCAGCCAGCAGCAGGGCTTCCAGGCGGCCGCGCACCCGGTCAGGGCACTGCGGCCCGTCGATGACGTGCAGCAGCCGCCGCCGCACGAAGTACGAGCGCACCTGCGCGGAGATCGTGCGGAAGTCGCGCAGCCGCCGGTTGAGCAGGTCCAACGCATCGTCGTGGCGGCTCGCGGCCGGGCCGCCGCACGCGGCGCAGGTCGCATTCGTGGCGGGAACGGGCAGGCCGCAGCTCGTGCAGATCCGGCGGGCCGCCACGCGGGCGAAAACCACCTCGTCCGGCACATCGACCACGATCAATCCGGCGAGCCGGCCACCGGCGGCGGCCACCGCCTCGGCGAGGTCGGCGCACTGCGCGGTGTCGCGCGGGTACCCCTCGACCGCCACCGGCTCGACCCCGGCCGGCAGCTGGCTCAGGAAGTGCGCGAACTCCTGCTGGACCAGGTCGTCGGCGACCAGGTCGCCGCGCAGCAGCACGTCGCGCATCTTCAGGCCGAGCGGGTGGCCGGCCTCGGCCAGGGCCAGGCCGTACTCCCGCACGGCGAACCGGGCCAGCCGCCGGTGCGCTCGCTCGAGCGAGACGAGGGCGGTCGTCTTTCCCGCGCCGGGCGGGCCGGTGACAGGGTAGATCCGCAGCGTCGTCATCCGGGCCGGCACCGATCCGGTACGGACACGCCCTCCTGCGCCACGGCGCGCCAGGCGCGGTCGACCAGAGCCTGGTCGACGGTCACCCGGCCCTTGTCGACGTGCAGTTCGAGGACGCGCAGCATCGCGTACATGCGCCGCTCGGGGGAGGCCAGCAACAGCTCGGTCAGGTGGTCCGGGAACGCGTCGGCCATCAGGCCGGCGAGCTGCTGCGGGCCGTTGTCCACGAGGTAGACCGTGATCGGGTCGGCGTAGAGGTAGGCGACGGCGTGCGGCCAGCTGTCCAGCTCCCGCACGTCGGCACACCGGTTCGGGTCGTTGCCCTCGGCCAGCCCGTCGAGGTGGCGGACCGTGGGACCGTTGTACGTGCGCGCCGGCACGTGCTTGCCGCTGTCGTCGACGAACCGCTTGCCGAAGACGTCCGCCCGGGACGCGGTGGGCGGGCCGATCGGCAGCCGGGACAGCTTGCGCTGGTTCATCCGGCCCTCGACGATCAGGTTCTCGTAGTAGACGAGAATGGTCCGGCCGCCCGGTATGACGATTTTCGTGCTGGTAGTCCTTCAGCTCGGTCAGCTCCCCGCCGAGCATTTCGGCGAGATCCGCCATCGTCGTTTCGTTGTCGAGCAGCACCGAGCGGATATAGCAGCCTACGTCGTTCATGTCCGGCTCGCTGAGCCGCCGGATCACATTGGCCGCCGGTCCGACCCCGATGCGCTGCGCGTGGAGCCAGTCCAGGCTGATGCGAACGGCGAAATTCGCTTTGGCCAGCCCCGCCGAGCGGGTCCGCCAGGCGTCGACCAGCCGCCGGAGGGCCTGGTCCGTGCCGGCCTCGCCGGTGGCGAAATGGGCGGCAGTGATCAACTCGATCTCGGCAAGATTCGGCGAGTCGATCCGGTTCACGAACAGCTCACAGAACTCCGGCTCCACCATCGGCTCGCCGCCGCCGGACAGCACGGCCTTCCACAGGCCCATGCTGTTCATCAGGCGCAGCACCGGATCGGGATCGCGCGCCACGCTGTCGCGGGTCAGCCGCTCCAGGGAAACCGGCGAGGCGTAGTTGCAGTGCCCGCAGCCGACCGGGCATTCCGACGAGGGCCATATGTCGCAGGTGGAGGCGTGCGTCGGTCCGTGTCGCGCATACGCCGGGAGAATGCCGATGATCTGTTCACGAAGTCGGTCCAGCACCGAAGGCCTGCGCAGCGGCACGAGCGCGAGTTGCTTGAATAAAGATTCAGGCATCTGCTTCCTGTTCCGCTTGGTCTGCCGGGGCTCGGCGATCCCCATCGCGCATCATCGCCGGCCGGCCAGCTCACCTGGCTACGCCTGCTCCGCTGTTAGATTAGCTTCGGTACCAAGGCTTTGCGGCTGTCTCGCCGGCGAGACGGCGACAGCGGGGCCTGTTATCCGCGTCGACTGTCGACTGTGGCCGGTCGTGCGCGGGTACCGCGGGGACGCCGCGAACCGGCCCGCAAGACAAGAGCAACGCGCTGGCCAGGAGAGGAGATCTGGTGCGCGGCGGATCGGAACGGATTGAGGACCTGCTCGCCCTGCGAGGGCTGTCGAGCCTGCGGCCTCGATATCCCATCGAACGGTCGCTGGCCGCCATCGAATCGCTCGGTCCCGAAGAGTCGAGCCGATTTCTGGACGCGATGCGAATGCGTACGCTGGTGGCCAAGCGCCTCGACGAGCTGCCGGATCCCAGCCGCGCGGTTCGCGACTGCCGGGCCGCCCTTTCGGTAAAGGTCGACAGGCTGCGCCACATGCACCAGGTGCCGGCGGCGAATCTCAACCGGCTGGACGAGCTGGCGACCAGGCTGGGCCGGGTGTTCTTCGGCGGCAAGGGCATCGGCGCGCACGCCACCTATACCGACCAGTCGGTGCGGGACTTCAACGACCTGGACATCTTCGTCCGTACCCGGCAGGACGCTACCGCACTGTCCCGGGTGTTGCTGGACGAGTTCGGCTACCAGTACCAGGGCTTCGAGCTACCGTGGTTCAAGTTCGACGAATTAGCTCGCCTGTGCTATGGGCAGATTGCCCTCGTTGCGCCGCCGGGCGATCCCGACCTGCTGAACATCGACATCCATTTCGGTGACTATTCCGTCCGGCACTGCGCCCGCCTCGGCATCACGCAGGCGTTCTCGAAGGGCTCGCCCGGACTGGGCATGCTCGCGCCCGAGGAGAACCTGGCCTGCATCGTCAACAATGCGGCCGGCGACTATTTCGTGACGGCGAAGGACACCAACGACCTGCTGATGGCGCTGTCGCTGCCCACCTTCGACGTCGACCGCTTCGCCGGGCTGTTGCGCCGGTCGCGGCTGGACAGCTTCTTCGGTTTCGTCGCCGCGACGTTGCGAGCGTCGACGGTGCTGACCGAGCAGCAGGAGAGCCGCCTGCGGGCGATCCCGACGGCGCGCACCCTCGAGCCCGCGCCGCGGCCGGACGAGGCCGGCTGGAACCGGCGGTGCCTGGGAACGACCGTGCACGCCTTCGCCGTGCGCCGCCCCGCCGGTCTCGTGCCGGCGTTCGCGGCCGCGGCGGGCGCCTTCTCCTACTACCGCAGGCGGTTCCGGCTTGTGCTCGCGCCGAACGGCCGGTCGGTGGACAAACCCGTGCGCTACAACCCGTGGACGTGTATCAGGCTCGTTCCGCTGCCGCTGCCGCTGCCGCTGGCGCTCGGACTGCTCGGTGAGCCCGCCGGTGAGTCCGCCGGAGAGGCCGCCGCGCCGCTGCCCGAGCGCTGGTCCCTCGTCGACGACGACCCCGATTTCGTGCGCTTCGACACCCCGGCCGGGACCTACTTCCGGATCGAGGGCGAATTCTTCCTCGCAACCGTGGAGTACAAGCTGGCCCCCGACGTCATCCGGCACGTGGCGGGAACCGCGCTACGGCCCAGATGATCGACCTGACCGCGGCCACACCGTCGTGGCCAACCAGGTCTACCGGTGGTTCGACGGTGCCACCGCGATGCCGCCCGCCCCGGCGGGCGCCTGGACCGTGACGTCTCTGGCGAAGATCGCCGGCAACGGGATCCGGCTGGGTTGGGCGAGCGCGCCTTCACCCGACGCGATCACGCGGACGCTCACCAGCGACGGGCCGCCAACGGCCTGGCAATGGGCGTGGGCCCGGTTCCTCACCCGCCAGAACTTCCAGGCCCTCTGGACCGACTGCGTCGAACCGACGCTGGCGGCGCGGCAGGCCTTTGCCCGGCGCGCCGGGGAGCTGCTGGGCTGGGACGTTCCCGGACTCGGCCCGTGCCTGTTGCTGGCCTGCGTCGGCATCCCCGAGGCCACCGGGGTCGAACTGCTCGCCGGGCAAGGGCTGCGGGTGTCGCCGGGCAGCGCCTTCGGCAGCCCGGTCGACTCCGTGCGCCTGTCCTTCTCGGGGGACGACCGCGGCGCAGGCCCGGACGGCGGCCGAAGCCATGGCG
>DASSUA010000052.1:0-2550 GCA_035707525.1 Pseudonocardiaceae bacterium | reverse complement strand
AGCCAGCCGCTCCCGCTCCCCGGCGACACGCGCAGGCTCCAGCTCCAGCGCGGTCTCGAAGGCCTCGGTCTCGTAGCCGCGGGCCAGCTCGTGTGCGTGCGCCGAGTAGGCCCGCTCGACCGGGTCCCGCAGCAGCACCAGCAGCCGCACGCCGGGCAGGTCCGCGGCGATCCGCTGCGGGGCGAGGGGATGGAACATGTAGTACGGGCTGGACTCCCCGGTCACCGCAGGGACGCCGTGCTGGCGGCGTACCGCCTCGGCCGCCCGGACGGTCGGGAAGTGGCCGAGGTACCAGGCAAGGCCGTGGTGGTAGCCGGTGTCGAAGTAGTGGACGCCTTTGTGGAACACGGCCGGGAGCACCGCGGGGTGCTGGGAGAGCGTCTTGAACAGCGAGGTGGTGCCGCACCGCTGGGCACCCACGATGAGGAAACCCGGCCGCAGCCGTCCGTCGGCGGTCCACCGGCCGACCGTGCGGGTCACCGCGCGCACCGCCGCCCGAGCCGTCGTCTTGGCCATCCCGCTCATCCGTGCCCTCGCCTTCCCAAGTGTTCCTCCATGACCGGTAGCAGCCACTCCTCGACCCGGCCCAGCCGCGCCCCGGCCTCGGCCTGGCGGTCGCGCAGGTAGCGGGTGCCCAGCTCGACGAGGTAGAGACCCACGACGAGATCCGCGACGCGCTCCGGCACGCCGAACGGGGCCAGCAGCGCCGGCCCGCGCGTGAAGAGGGCGCGCGCCGCCGCCACCGGTGGCACCGCACGCCGGTTCACCGCCTCCTGCAGCGCCAGGTGCAGCGCGTCGAAGCCGGCCGGGACGTCCGGGTCGAACCGCTCCCAGTCCCACACCAGCACCCGGCCATCGGCCAGCACCGCGCTGTTCCCGCCGTTCCAGTCGCCGTGCCAGCAGCCGAACGGCAGCTCGTCGACGCTCCCCGCCGCCAGCCGCGGCACCGCCTCCAGGGTCGCGGCCAGCCGGGCCACCACCGGGCCGGTCGGCAGGTCGTCCACTGCCGCGCCCAGCCGCTTGGCGAACCCGCTGTCGGCGTATCCGACCCGCCGGATGCCCAGGCAGCCGGCGAGCGCGACCATCGCCGCCCGCTCGCCAGTGGCCAACCGGGTGCGGCGCGTCCGGGGCAGCCAGACCGGCAGGGGCGCCTGCACTACCAGCGTGTGCGGTCCCCAGGTGCCGTGGTGGAGCACCGCCGGCACGACCATCGGACCGAGGTCCGCCGCCGCCAGCCGGCGCAGCGCCGCGGCCTCGGCGTCGACCAGGGTACGGGTCAGCGGGTTGACCCCCAGCTTGGCGAAGCCGAGTACGGCCCCGTCCGGAGCCAGCACGATGAGCACCGGCTTGCGGTTCGCCCGCGGCGGGCCGATCTGCACACCCAGCCGGACCGGCCGCCCCAGCACCTGCGCAAGGTGGCCCTCCAGCCCCGCAGGGCCGGCACTGCCCCGCCGGACGCCCAGCCGGTCGCGGCACACCAGCTCGCCCACGCCGAGCCGGAACGCGGCCGCGAGTAGCCGGCGCTGCAGGAGCGCTCGCGGCGTGGCAGCCTCCACCGAGAAACGCACCGCGGCTGCCGCGGCGCGGGCGGCGCCCGCCGGCACCAGCAGCCGCGGCCGGGCGATCGACGGCACGACGGTGTAACCGGCTTCCCGGTCCCCCGGCCAGAGCAGCTCGGCCAGCTCGGGCAGGTACGCCGCGCGGTCATCAGCCATGTGCGCTCCTGCGGGCCGGGCGTTGCCAGCGCAGTTCGCGGTCGTTGCGGGCGAGCAGGGCCACCGAGATGAGCGCCCAGCACAGGGTCGAGTCCAGCGCGTTGTACAGGAACTGGAAGATCAGCATGAGGATCAGCACCAGGCTGCCGCCGATGCCGATCGGCGTATGGTCGTGCCGGAACCGCCACAGGTTCCACAGGAAGAACCCGCTGTAGGCGAACGCGCCGACGAACCCCTGTGCGACCAGCAGATGCCACAGCTGGCCGTCACTGCCGATCTCCCGGTTACCGCACTGTGGACAGTCGGCTGACTTGCCGATGGCGATGGACCGGCCACTGCCGAGCAGCGCCCGGTTGGCGCCGTACCCGAGGACCGGGGAGCTGACCGCGGCCTTGACCGCGGCCGCGTTCAGGGTGGCCCGGATGTTGTCGCTGTGCCCGTTCTCCAGGCGCTGGGAGACCAGGTTCCCGAGCGGGGTGGCGAAGATCAGGATCGCGAACAGGCCGACCGCGGCGGCCAGCCCACCGAGCGGTGCGAACCGGCCCCGCCAGGCCAGGCGCACCGCCACGTAGACCGAGGCAATGCCGAGCCCGATCCACAGGCCCCGGTTGAGCGACTGCACGACCGGCACGATCGCGGCGACGGCGACCAGTACGCCGGCCACCCGCCGTCTCCCGCGGCCCAGCACGACCCATCCCACGACCAGCCAGACCAGCAGGATGGCCAGGTTCTCGCCCCAGATGTTCGTGTACTCGAACGGGGCGGACGGACGCGCCTGGCTGGCGCCGCCGGCGATCACGTCCTGTACCTGCGCCACCTCGACGGTGAGCAGAAG
>DASSUA010000051.1:0-2559 GCA_035707525.1 Pseudonocardiaceae bacterium | reverse complement strand
CACCAGGGGTTGGACCGACCCGCAGAACCGGCACCAGGCCGACATGACGCTGCCGATCCGGCCGGGCGAGTGGTACTCGCTGAGCGTGGAGATGCAGCCGGACGACTACGTGGTGCCGGCCGGGCACCGGATCAGCCTGGTGCTGCTGTCCAGCGACTACGACTACACCTTGCGGCCGCCGCCCGGCATCCGCACCAATGTGGACCTGCGGCACACCAGCCTCGTGCTGCCGGTCGTCGGCGGTCCTGGTGCGCTCGCCGCCGCGGTGGGCGGGGCAGGGTAGCGCAGCACCCGGACAGTTCCGGCCTCGGCGACCCCGCCGAACCGCGAGTTGTCCACACCGGGCCAGCCATCCACAGGCTGGCCCGGTGATCGCCCCGCCGGTCGGCCGGATGCCGCAGGGTGTGGCGCATGAACACGTGCCTGCCTACCAAGATCCGGCTGTCCAGCCCGGCCGAGCTCATCTCGGCATTGCCCTACCTGGTCGGTTTCTACCCGCGGGACTCGCTGGTCGTGGTGTGCCTGCAGGGGCCGCGGCCGCGGATCGGCCTGGCGGTGCGGGCCGATCTGCCGCCGCCCGGCGAGGAGAGGCAACTGGCGCGGGCGTTGCTCGCCCCGGTGGTGGCCCGCCATCCGATCGGTGTCGTGCTGGTCGTGGTCGGCGGCGGGCGCCCGCACCCGGTGCTGGGGACGCCGGGCGCCGCCGCCGTGTCCGCGGTCTCCGGCGTCCTGGCCGAGCAGGGCGTGGTGACCATGCAGGCGCTGTGGGCCGAGTCTTTGCAGGCGCAGGCACCGTGGTCATGCTTCGAAGGGTGCTGCGACGGGCTGCTGCCCGACCCGGAGGCGAGCCATGTCGCGGCGGCGACCGCGGCGGCCGGCCTGGTGACGTTCGCCGACCGGGACGAGCTGCGTCGGCTGGTCGCGCCCGACGGCGACGGCGTGCTCGCCCGCCGCGGTGCGCTGCTCGACGAGGCGGTCGCCGAGCTCGATCGTGAGCTGGCCGAGGATCCGGCCGGCGTAGCCCGGCGTCACCTCGCCCTGGTGCACGACGCGCTCGAGGCCGCCGGGCGCGGCCGGCTGCCGGTGACCGACGGGCACATCGTCGGCCTCGCGGTCGCGCTGGCCGACCGGTCGATCCGGGACTCGTGCCTTCGGCTGTGCCGCTGCGACAGCGGCGGCGAAGGGGGTGGCGAGGTGGACGGCGAAGGTGAGGCCAGGGCGGCCGCGGCCGAGCGGCTGTGGCTCGCGCTGACCAGGGCAACCCCGGCGCCGGAGCTGGCCAACCCGGCGACGCTCGCCGCGTTCACCGCGTACCTACGGGGTAACGGTGCGCTGGCCGGGATGGCGCTGGAGCGGGCGCTGGAGGCGTGGCCGGGGCACGATCTGGCCACCCTGCTCGCCATGGCGCTCGAGGCCGGGCTGCCGCCGTCGGCGCTGGCGCGGCTGGCCGACGACGCAGCCGAGGATGCCGACCAGACGATCGACGACGACACCGGGGATGGTGGCCGGGAATGGCGATAATGATCACGCCCCGCCCGCGACAGAGCGGCGACCGGGACCGGCTACACGCGCTGGCGGCGGCGGGCGAACTCCCACGCGTCGGAAATGATCAACGCCAGGTCCGTGCGGCTCGGCGCCCAGCCCAGTTCGGTGCGGGCCCGGTCGTTGGCGGCGACGAGGGTGGCCGGGTCGCCGGCCCGGCGCGGTGCCGGCATCGCCGGGATCGGGTGGCCGGTCACCCGGCGGGCGGTCTCGATCACCTCGCGAACCGAGAAGCCGGTGCCGCTGCCGAGGTTGTAGATCCCGTGCTGGCCCGCGGTGCCGTGCTCCAGGGCCAGCAGGTGTGCCTGGGCGAGATCGCTGACGTGGATGTAGTCGCGAACGCACGTGCCGTCCGCGGTGGGCCAGTCCTCTCCGTTGACCATGACCCGCTCCCGGTCGCCGGAGGCGACCTGCAGCACGATCGGGATCAGGTGCGTCTCGACCATGTGGCGCTCGCCGAAGCGCTCCAGGGCGCCGGCCGCGTTGAAGTAGCGCAGGCTCATCGCCGCCAGGCCGTAGGCGTTGGCGTAGGAGGCGATCGCGTGGTCGATCGCGAGCTTGGAGGCGCCGTACGGGTTCGTCGGCCTGGTCTCGGCGTCCTCGGTGATCGGAACCTGCTTGGGCTGGCCGTACACGGCCGCGGTCGAGGAGAACACCAGCCGGGGCGTGCCGTGCGTGCGCATCGCCTCCAGCAGGGCGAGGGCCGTCACGACGTTGCCGTGCCAGTACAGCTCCGGGCGCTGGACCGACTCGGCGACCAGGGACCTGGCGGCGAAGTGCAGCACGCCGTCGAAGCCGGCAGCGAGCACCTGGCCGGCCAGCAGGGCGACGTCGCCCTCGATGAACTCGCACTCGTCGGGCACCGCGTCGGCGTGGCCGGTGGACAGGTCGTCCAGCACGACGACCTCGTGTCCGGCCCGCACCAGGTGTGCCGCGCACACGCTGCCGACGTAGCCGGCCCCGCCGGTCACCAGCAACCTCACGCCCTGCCTCCGTCCGCCGGCGGCCGGTCCCTCG
>DASSUA010000050.1:0-3818 GCA_035707525.1 Pseudonocardiaceae bacterium | reverse complement strand
GTTCGGGCTGTGCACCGATCCGACTCCGGTCCGCAGCATCCCGCCGCGGTTCAGCTCGCCCAGGATGGCAGGAATGCCGCCGGCCCGGTGCACGTCTTCCATGTGGTAATCCGAGTTCGGGGATACTTTGGACAGACACGGGATCCGACGGCTGACGGCGTCGATCGCGGCCAGGTCGAAGTCGATCTCTCCCTCGCGGGCCGCCGCCAGAATGTGCAGCACAGTGTTCGTTGAGCCGCCCATTGCGACGTCGAGTGCCATCGCGTTCTCGAAGGCGTCGCGGGTCGCGATCGATCGCGGCAGCACCGAATCGTCATCGTCGGCATACCACCGCTTGGCCAGCTCGACGACCGTTCGTCCGGCGTCGAGGAAGAGTTGGCGGCGGGCTTCATGGGTGGCCAGGGTGGATCCATTGCCCGGCAGGGAGAGCCCGATCGCCTCGGTGAGGCAGTTCATCGAGTTCGCGGTAAACATTCCCGAACACTCCTCGGCTCGGCCTTGGGTTGGTCAGTCGTACTGTGCCGAACCAGCGGCGTCGGCGAGCTCCAGCCAGCGGGTTTCCAGGTCATCCTTCGCCGCCAGCACCGCGCGTAGTTCGCCGTCCAACTCGCGGAACGCGCCGGGGTCCGCGGCCTGATGCGCGATCCGGCGCTGCAGGTCAGCCTCCTGGCCGGCCAACCGCTCCAGCTGCCGCTCCAGCCGGGCCAGCTCCTTGCGCGCGGCACGCGCATCGGCGGCCGCCGTCGGTGGCCCGGTACTGGCGACGACCGACGGAACCGCCTCGGACGCGCTGTCACACCGTTGCAGGTACTCCTCGATGCCGCCGGGCAGCTGGGTGATCCGCCCGTCACCGAACAGCGCCACCACGGTGTCACAGACCCGCTCGGTGAGGTAGCGGTCGTGCGAGACCACCACCAGCGAGCCGGGCCAGCCGTCCAGCAGGTCTTCCAGCTGCTGCAGGGTGTCGATGTCCAGGTCGTTGGTGGGCTCGTCGAGCAGCAATACGTTCGGCTCGGCCATCAACAGCCGGGTCAGCTGCAACCGGCGCCGCTCCCCGCCGGACAGGTCCGCCACCGGGGTCCACTGCCGCGACGCCGGGAACCCGAGCCGCTCGGCCAGTTGCGAGGCGGACAGCTCCTGGCGGCCCAACGCGACCCGATGGGCGACGTCCTGCACGGCCTCCAGCACCCGCAGCGACTCGGGTAGATCCTCCAGTTCCTGCGTGAGGTGCGCCAACCGGACGGTGGATCCCTGCACGCGGCGGCCGGCGTCGGGCTCCCGATCCCCGGCGAGCAGCCGCAAGAACGTGGTCTTGCCCGACCCATTGGCCCCGACCAGACCGACGCGCTCGCCAGGTCCGAGCCGCCACGTCTGGGCGGCCAGCAGCGAACGGCCGGCCACGGTCACCGTGACGTCCTCGAGTTCCAGCACAGTGCGACCCAGCCGGCGCCGGGCGAAGGTGAGCAGCTCGACGGTGTCCCGCGGCAAGGGGACGTCGGCGATCAGTGCCTCGGCGGCATCGATCCGGTAGCGCGGCTTGGAGCTGCGCGCCGGTGGTCCGCGGCGCAGCCAGGCGAGTTCCTTGCGGGCCAGGTTGCGCCGCCGGTCCTCGGCTGCCGCGGCCAGCCGGGCTCGCTGCGCCCGGGCGTAGACCCAATCCGCGTAACCCCCGTCGTAGCCGTCCACCCGGCCGTCGGTGACCTCCCAGGTGCGGGTACAGACGGTGTCCAGGAACCACCGGTCGTGGGTCACTACGACCACCGCGCAGCGCCGCGCCAGCAGGTGCTCGGCGAGCCACCGCACACCCTGGACGTCGAGGTGGTTGGTGGGCTCGTCGAGCACCAGCAGGTCGAGCTCGCCCACCAGCGCGGCAGCCAGCGCGACCCGGCGCCGCTCCCCGCCGGAGAGCCCGGCCACCGGCCGGTTCAGCCCGAGCGAGGAGATGCCCAGCCCGTCGAGCAGCCCGCGCACTCGGGGGTCGCCGGCCCACTCATGCTCGGCGGTGACCCCCAGCGGATCCAGCACCGCCTGGCGCACGGTGACCCGCTCGGGCAGTTCGGTGCGCTGGGTCAGCACTGCGGTACGCAAATCCCTGGCTCGACTGACCCGGCCGGCGTCCGGTGCCTGGATTCCCGCGAGCACCTCGAGCAACGTGGTCTTTCCGCCACCATTGAGTCCGACGACACCGATCCGGTCTCCCTCGGCGATGCCCAGCGAGACTCCGGACAGCAGCGGGCGGATCCCGTATGACTTCGAGACAGCCTCGAGGTTGACCAGGTTCGCCATCAGGAGCGCGTAAGGGGCTCGGGAGGCGGCACCGGACACGACTCTTCCACCACCCGGGCACCGGGAACCGGGCCGCTGGCGACCCGGACGGTGCGGCAGACGCCGGCACCGGCCAGCTCGGCGGCGACCCGGACCGCGGCGTCGGCGTCGACGCACAGGAACGCGCAGGTCGGTCCGGATCCGGACACCATGCCGGCCAGTGCCCCGGCCTCCACGCCGGCACGCAGGGTGCGGCGTAGTGCGGGGTGCAGCGACACCGCGGCGGCCTGCAGATCATTGCCGAGCAGCAAGGCGAGCTGCCGAGGATCACCCGAGGCCAGTGCCTCCAGCAGCGACTCGACGCTGCCAAGCCGCGGTACCGCCGAGCCTTGCGCCCGCAGCCGGTCCAGTTCGCGGTAGACGTCCGCGGCGGACAGGCCGCGGCGATCCAGCGCGACGACCCAGTGGAAAGTGTGCCGGGTCAGCACCGGCACCAGGGACTCGCCACGCCCGGTGCCCAGCGCAGTGCCGCCGTGCAACGCGAACGGCACGTCGCTGCCCAGCCCGGCGGCGAGTCCGGCAAGCTCCTCACGGCTGATATCCAGGCGCCACAGCCCAGCCAGCGCGACCAGGGTGCCCGCCGCGTCAGCACTGCCACCGGCCATCCCGCCGGCCACCGGGATACCCTTGCGCAGCACGACCCGCACTGCAGGCCGGCGTCCGGCGTGCTCGGCGAGGGCAAGCACCGCCCGCCACGCGAGGTTGCGGCCGTCGGTAGGCACCGTTCCGGCGCCCTCGCCATACACCTGCACGCCGGGTGCGTCGGTGACCGCGACGGTCACCTCGTCGGTCATGGACAGCGCTTGGAACACGCTGACCAGCTCGTGATAGCCGTCCCGGCGCAGGTCTCCCACGGCCAGGTGCAGGTTGACCTTGGCCGGGACGCGCACGGTAACCGGCTGCGGCACAACGGCAAGCACGGCACCAGGTTATGCGCTGCGCGCCTGTGAGTGGCGATAAGGGCTATAGCTCGCATCGCCACTCACAGGCGATCCGCGCATAGTCGCCGACGGTGAGCTGCTCACCGCGGGCGGTCGGATCCACCCCTGCGGCGCGCAGCACCCGCTCGGCGGCGGCGGCCGAACCTGCCCAGCCGGCCAGGGCGGCCCGCAGCGTCTTGCGGCGTTGCGCGAACGCGGCATCAATGAGCGCAAAGACTTCGTCTCTGGGCACTGTGGACGGTGCCGGGCGCCGGGTCAGGGCGACCAGGCCGGAGTCCACATTGGGCACCGGCCAGAACACCCCGCGGGGCACTGATCCGGCGCGGCGGACCTCGGCGAACCACGCCGCCTTGACGCTGGGCGCCCCGTAACTGCGGGTGCCCGGCGGGGCGGCCAGCCGGTCGGCCACCTCGGCCTGCATCATCACCAACCCGCGACGAAGGCTCGGCAGCTCGGCCAGCAGGTGCAGCAGCACGGGAACACCCACGTTGTAGGGCAGGTTCGCGACCAGTGCGGTGGGTTGCACGCCACCGGCCGCCTCGACGATCTCCG
>DASSUA010000049.1:0-8353 GCA_035707525.1 Pseudonocardiaceae bacterium | reverse complement strand
CGCACCTGGTAGTGCTTGGCGAACAGCTCCGCGAGCTTCTCGGCGATGACCGCATTGTTGTCCTGATCCTGGTCGAGCAGGTGGATGTCGACGACGTCGCCGAACCTGATCCGGCCGAAGCCGGGCACCTCCTCGAGCATGCGCAGGTAGCCGGCAACGACCTGGTCGA
Organism: Pseudonocardiaceae bacterium; assembly: GCA_035707525.1. Taxonomy (GTDB): domain Bacteria; phylum Actinomycetota; class Actinomycetes; order Mycobacteriales; family Pseudonocardiaceae; genus DASSUA01. The sequence goes on along the minus strand of DASSUA010000049.1, from coordinate 8,184 downwards.
CGGCCTGCCGCCAGTCGGTCGGCACGCCCTCCCCGGCGAAGATCTGTTCGACCTCGGCGGAGAACGCCTCCAGGTTACGCAGGGTCAGCGCCTGCACCACGGCCCGCTTGTCCGGGAAGTACTGGTACAGCGAGCCGATCGGCACCCCGGCCTTCTCGGCGATCTTCGACGTGGTCAGCTCGTCGTAGTCGTAGTCGTCGAGCAGGACCGCGCAGGCGTCGAGAATCGCCATGACCCGCGCAGTGCTCCGGCGCTGCACCGGCTCTCGACGCATCACTGCCGCTCGGGGACGGACGGGCGTCGGCTGAGCAGTCACGTCTCACATTCTCTGATATTGCGACCACAACGTCGAATCGTCACGATCACGTGGCGCTGCCGTGCCGGCCCTCGCCGGCCCGGAACCTCGCCGCTCCCTCCCGCGCCTCGGCCGCCAGCGCCGCCGTGCCGTGCTCGAACTCCGCGGCCATCGCCGCCGCGACCGGCAGCCCGTGCTGACCCCGCACGCTTCGCCGGTCCCCGCGCAACGCCACCTGCGGCAACGCCGCCAGCTCGGCTGCCAGCGCCTGCGCCGCCCGCAGCGCCTGCCCGGCCGGAACGAGCCGGTTGACCAGGCCGACGTGCTTGGCCTCGGCCGCATCCACCGCCCGGCCGGTGAGCACCATGTCCATCGCAACCGACTCCCCCACCAGCCGCGGCAGCCGCACCGTGCCGCCATCGATCAGCGGCACGCCAAAGCGCCGGCAGAACACCCCGAACACCGCGCCCTCGCCGGCAACCCGCAGGTCACACCACAGCGCCAGCTCGAGCCCCCCGGCCACCGCATAGCCCTCCACGGCCGCGATCACCGGCTTGTCCAGGCACATCCTGGTCGGCCCCATCGGCCCGTCCCCGTCCGGCGTGGCCACATTGCCCCGATCGGTGCCGATCGCCCCCAGGTCGGCGCCCGCGCAAAAGTGGCCGCCAGCCCCCGTCAGCACCGCCACCCGCGCCCGCTCGTCCGCCTCGAACTCCCGAAACGCCCGCGCCAACGCAGCCGCCGTCACCCCATCGACCGCATTCCGCACCCCCGCCCGCCGTATCACAACCGTCCAAACCAGACCCCCCACCCCCTCCACCCCCACCGGCGTGTCGTCCGTTTCAGTACGCGTGTCGTCCGTTTCGGTACGCATGTTGTCCATTTCAGTACACCGGCGCGCTCGGCGGTCGGCCCGCACCGGGCGTTCGGTGGGCGCAGCGCTTCGGGTTACGGCGCGACTGGGCTCGCGAGCACCAGCCCGCCTGCCGTCCGCCACCGTGCTCGGAGTGGTCGCGCGCTGTCCGTCGGCCACGTATGGGCGCGGCGGAAGCCCGACACCGGCCGCCTGGAGAACGCCGGCCGCGGACGGACGTGCGTGCCGACGCGCGTCACCAAACGGACGACTCGCGTACCGAAACGGACGACATGCGTACTGAAACGGACGACATGCGTACCGAAACGGACGACACGCGTTTGGGGAGGGGCGACAGGCCGGGGGGTGGGTGCGGTAGAACGGGGGCGTGGAGGAGCTGACCGGGCATGGTGGGACGTTGGCGACCGCGGTCGCCAGGGCGCATGGCATCGAGACGATGTTCACGCTGTCCGGGGCGCATGTCTTTCCGATGTACGACGGCGCGGTCAAGGGCGATCCGCCGATGCGGCTGGTGGACGTGCGGCACGAGCAGAGCGCGGTGTTCGCGGCCGAGGCGATGGCCAAGCTCACGCGCGTTCCCGGGCTGGCGGTGCTGACGGCCGGGCCGGGGGTCACCAACGGGGTGAGCGCGGTGACGACGGCGCACTTCAACGGCTCGCCGCTGCTGGTGATCGGCGGCCGGGCGCCGCAGGGGCGGTGGGGCTCCGGCAGCCTGCAGGAGCTGGACCATCCGCCGCTGCTGGCGCCGGTGACCAAGCACGCCGGCACGGTCGCCTCGGTCGGCAATATCGCGACCGCGGTGGACGACGCGCTGCGGCTCGCGGCCACCCCGCATCGCGGCCCGGTGTTCCTCGACGTGCCGATGGACCAGCTGTTCAGTCACGCCACGGTCGAGGCGCCGCCCCAGCCCCGAATCGAAAAGGCCGAGCCCGACCCGGACGCGCTCGAACGCGTCGCCGCCCTGCTGGCCAGGGCCAACCGGCCGGTGATAGTGCTGAGCTCCGACGTGTGGGCCGACCGGGCCGAGGACGCGGCGCGGCGGGCGGCCGAGACGATGGGCCTGCCGACGATCACCAACGGGATGGGCCGCGGGGTGCTGCCGGCCGGGCATCCGCTGCTGGTGACGCGGGCCAGGTCCAAAGCGTTCGGCGCGGCCGACCTGGTGGTCGTGGTCGGGGCGCCGCTGGACTTCCGGCTCGGTTACGGGACGTTCGGTGGCCGCGACGGTGCCGCACCGGCGGCGGTGTGCCACCTGGTCGACTCCCCCGGGCAGCTCGCGCGGCACGTCGAGCTGGCCGGCGCGGCGGCCGGGGACCTCACGCTGGTGCTCGACGGCCTCACCGCCGCCTGGCAGCGCCAACCGTCGCGGACAGACCTCACCGGCTGGGTGGCGCAGCTGCGGCGCACGGCGGACGCGGCGGTCGCCGCCGACGCGGACGTCCTCGACAGCGACGCCGACCCGATCCACCCGGCGCGGATCTACCGGGAGCTGGGCCGGGTGCTCACCGAGGACACCGTCGTGATCGGCGACGGGGGCGACTTCGTCTCCTACGCCGGCAAGTTCATCGAGCCGCGCCGGCCGGGCTGCTGGCTCGACCCGGGGCCCTACGGGTGCCTCGGCACCGGGCTGGGCTATGCCATCGCGGCGCGGATCGCCAGGCCGTCGGCGCCGGTCGTGCTGCTGCTCGGCGACGGCGCGGCCGGCTTCTCGCTGATGGACGTCGACACGCTGGTGCGCCATCAGCTGCCGGTCGTGATGATCGTCGGCAACAACGGCATCTGGGGCCTGGAGAAGCACCCCATGCAGTTCCTGTACGGCTACGACGTGGCGGCCGAGCTGCAGCCACGGACGCGCTACGACGACGTGGTGAAGGCACTGGGCGGAGCCGGCGAGACCGTGACCGGCCCGGGCGAGCTGGGCGCGGCGCTGCGCCGGGCGCTCGACTCGGGCGCGCCGTACCTGGTCAACGTGATGACCGATCCGGCGATCGCCTACCCCCGCTCGACGACCGGGGTCTGAGCGAGCCGGTCCAGGAACCGCTCGCGGTCGACGACGACGCGGACGACCTCGCCACGGCCGACCGGCCCGGCCGCGTCCAGGGCGCTCACCTCGAAGCGCAGCTGCTGCCCGTCGACGGCGACCAGCTCGGCCCGGACCCGCACGAGGGTCCCGATCGGGCTCGCCCGCAGGTGCTCCAGCCGCACGAGCGTGCCGACCGACGTCTGGCCGTCACCGAGCTCGGAGTCGATCGCGGCGACCGTCGCGGCCTCGGCGAGCGCGACGAGCCGCGGCGTCGCCAGCACCGGCACGTCCCCGCTACCGGCCGCTATGGCGGTGTCGGCGTCGGCCACGGTGAGCCCGACCTCGGCGTGCAGCCCCGGAACCAGCGTCATGACCGGCACCCTAGGGGTGCCGGCCGGGGCCTGGTCGGGAGGGAGTCGACCAGGCCCCGGCCGGCCGCAACGGCCTGACGGCCGCTGGCGCAAGGGTGGCGGCTGATGAGCAACGATGTGGCCCCTCGAGGCCTGACGCTAGGGCCAGCCACTTCACCGCGTCAATGAACCGCCACGATCTGTCAGATCCGGTGGTTCAGATGCGGTTCGTGTACAGCAGGCGGTTCGGTGTGCCGGCCGGTACGCCGGTGAGCACGCCCACCGTGGCGACCTGGACCAGCCAGGCGGCGACGGTCGTGCTCGCCTGGTCGCCGAAGGTCTGCTTGTACATCGCGGCCAGTCCGGCGACGTGCGGCGCCGCCATCGACGACCCGGAGAGGATCCGGGTCCCGCCCGCGAGCCAGGTGGACGTGATCGAAACGCCGGGGGCGTAGAGCTTGATGCACGGGCCCCGGTTGTTGAACGACGCCGCCCGGTCCGCGATGTCCGACGCGGCGACCGCGAACGCGCCGCTCGCACCCGACGGCGAGAAGTTGCACGCGTCCGTGGCCGACGATCCGCCCGCAACCGACACGAACACCCCGGCCGCCGCGAGCCGGTTGACCGCGTTGTCCAGCGACAGGGTCTTGGACCCGCCGATCGACATGTTCGCCACCGCCGGCCGCCGGCCGTTCACCGTCACCCAGTCGACGCCCTCGATGACGTCGGCGATCGTGCCGCTGCCGGCGCAGCCGAGCACCTTGACGCCGCGCAGCAAGACGCGCTTGGCCACGCCGTAGCTCGCCGAGCCGACCGTGCCGGCCACGTGGGTGCCGTGCCCGTGGCAGTCGATGCCGTTGCCACCGGTCGCGTCGTAGGCGACGGCCGCCCGCCCGCCGAAGTCCGGGTGCGTCGGGTCGATGCCGGTGTCGATGACGTAGGCGGACACGCCAAGGCCGGTGGCGAAGTACACGTACTGGTTGTCCAGCGGGAGGAACCGCTGGTCGATGCGGTCCAGACCCCAGGAAGGGGTCGGCGACTGGACCGAGTTCGCGTGGACGTACTGGTTGTGCTCGATCATGGTGACGTCGGGGTTGCGCTGCAGGGCGGCCAGCTGCGCGCCGGTCAGCTTGGCGGCGAACCCGTTGAGCGCGTGCCGGTACACGGTCTGCGCGGCGATCCCGGTGGCGGCGGCGCTGGCTCCGGGCCGGAGCGTGACGATGTACTCGCCGGGCACCGCCGGCCCGGTCGCCGGTGTGACCGCGACCAGCGGTGGTGGTGGTGGCGGTGGTGCGGCGTGAGCGGGCAGGGCGGCCACCGACAGCGCCACGGTCAGCGGCGCCGCGGCGATCAGGACGGTCAGCGATTTCCTCATTCGACGTCCCTTCATGACCAGGACATTTCAGGCGGTGACCAGGACGCTAGTGTCGTGTAATTGAAGTCGTCTTACCCATCTTCGGCGCCCAGGCGGCGCCCCGCGGCGTTGTCGTCGTCGCCGATAGCGCTGCTATCGACTCCTCCTCCGCCTTGCGGTGCATCCACCTGGATCACCGAATCTGGGCAAGGAACTTCCATTACACGACACTAGAGAAGTCGTCGCCCGCGCGTCAATTGGATGATTGGGCTTACCGCCTGGGCCAATCGCGGTAATTGCGCTGCGGTATCTCAGGTCATCAGCAGTACGGCATACGCGGCAAGCCAGTGTTCGACCATGTAGTCGTCGCCCGTGACGTGCGGCAGGGCGGCCTCGGCGTGCCGGCGCATCGCCCTCAACGCCACCTCGACCCGCGGATCTTCCTGCGGCAACCGCTCGGCGACGCACCGCCAGCCGTAGGCCCGGCTGGCGTTGAGCCCGTGCAGGTGGGCGATCTGGCCGTCGGTCGAGTCGGAAACGATCGCCGGCGTGAACAGCGTGGCCGGCTCCTCCGCGGCGATTCCGGGCAGGAAAGCCGACAACCAGCCCGGAAATTCGTCGGCCGGCAGCAATTGGGCCATCAGTTCGATCTCGGTGAGCGCCGGCGACAGGAAATCGGAGCCGGACGGTTCCCAGCCGGCCGGATAGCCGGCATCCGCGCCGAACCACCGGTGCGCGGCCTCGACGATGCCGTCGAGCAGCTCGGGGTCGTGGTCGCGGGCGTACGGCAGCGCCCGGGAGAGCCCGAAGGCGCTGTTGGGGTGGATGCCGTATCTGATCGGATACGTCGCCTTGCCGAACCACCGCCGGAAGTTGCCGGCGACCGTGCCGGCCAGCGGGGCGAAGTGGCCGGACCAGCGGCGCGCGTCCGGGTCGTCCCACGACGCCAGGTCGTGCGCCAGCTGCAGCGCCCAGCCCCAGCCGTACGGCCGCTGCCTGGGCCCCTGGTACGGATCGGCCATGAAGCGCGCCTCGGCGGCGAGCGCCGCCTCGGTGAACTGCCGGTCCAGCGCCGCCCGGATCTCGCCGGCGGGCACCGCGTCGGGCACGACCCGCATCAGCCGCACGAGCAGCCAGTGCATCTCGACGCACGAGTGCCAGTCGAAGCTGCCGAAGAACACCGGGGTGAGCTCCCGCGGCCGGCGTGGCAGGTCGTCCGGCGCGTTCATGACGTGCCGGACGTCCACCGGGAACTCGGTGGCGATGTTGGTCAGCGCCACCCGCGCGTAGCCGTCGGCGTGAGCTCGAAGCGTGGCGGCCCAGTGCATGCCGCCAACTGTGCCAGCCGGCAGGCCAACCGGGTCAGCAGGCTCTCGCCCAGGTGCACTCCAGGCTCGACTCGTCGACCGCCGTGGCCGGATCGTCGGCCGGCAGCGGCGCCGGCACCAGCGTCAGCGTTTCCACCCCGCCGTCGGCCTCGCCGAGGTAGCGGGCCAACCGGACGGCGATCGCGTCCTCGATGTCCTTCGGGCTCGAGGACACGTAGTTGTTGATCACGATCGAGAACACCAGGGGCTCGCCGCTGGCCGCCGTCACATAGCCCGACAGCGCGGTGACGCCGGTCAGCGAGCCGGTCTTGGCGTGCACGTTGCCCGCGGCCGGGGTGTTGCGCATGCGGTTGCGCAGCGTGCCGCCGGTGAACCGGTCGGGCTGCCCGGCGATCGGCAGCGAGTCGTACCACTGGCCGAACCACGGCTTGCCGCGCACCGCGAGCAGCAGGTCGCTCAGCTGACCGGCGGTCACCAGGTCCATCCGGGACAGGCCGGAACCGTCGACCATCCGGTAGGTGCCGGTCGGGATGCCGAGCGCGGCCAGCCGCTCGCGGGCGACCGCGATGCCGGCGCTCCAGCTGCCCTGGCCGCGCACGTGCCGGCCCATCGCCTTGAGCAGCACCTCGGCGTGGCCGTTGTTGGACAGCTTCAGGAAGGGCACCATCAGCTCGCCCAGCGTCATCGACTCGTGGGTGGCCAGCGGCCGCGCGCCGGCCGGCGTGGCGCCCAACACCGTCTCACGAAGGACCGAGATGCCGTTGGCGGCCAGCGCCCGGCGGAACACGTCGGCGGCGTAGCCCGCCGGCTCCCACACCGTCGCCCAGTCCTGCGTGGTGGCGCCGCCGGCCGGGACGGACCCGCTGACCACCAGCGTATTGGTGCCGTGGCGGCGCTCCACCGAGATGGTCTCGGCGGAGCCGGGCGCGCCGGTCGTCGCGCGGTTTTCGATCTGCACGTACCCGGTCTCGGGCGTGACCCGCACCGACGGGACGGCCCCCGCGGCGGCCGGGGTCACGCCGACGATGACCGTGCCGGCGTCGTAGTCGGTGTTGGGCGCGACGGTGAGGGCGGCGATCTGCGCCGAGTAGTAGTACGGCTCGTCGTCCCAGGCCCACGAGACCCCGAGGCGCACCGGGTCGAACCAGGTGTCGTCGGCGACCAGCCGGCCGGTGACCACGCGCAGGCCGGAGTCGGCCAGCTCGCGGGCCAGGCCGTCGTAGTCGGCCGCCAGCAGCGTCGGGTCGCCGCCGCCGCGCAGGTACAGGTCCCCCACCAGCGCCGCTCCCTCGCGCTGGCCGGTGCTCGACACGCCGGTGCTGAACCGGTAGCCGGCCCCGAGCGTCTCCAGCGCGGCGACCGAGGTGAGCAGCTTGTTGTTCGACGCCGGCAGCAGGCGGTCACCGGCCCCGCGGCTGTAGAGGGTCTCGCCGGTCAGCGCGCTGCGGACCACGACGCCGGGGTGCGCGCCGATGAGCCGCTGGTCGGCGAGGATGCGGTCGAGGTCGGCGGCGAGCGCCTCGTGCCCGCTCGGCTCCGCGGTGACCTCGGCGGTGACGCTGCCGGCCAGCCCGGCGAGCAGCAGCGTGCTCGCCAGCACGGCGTGGAGCAGTCTTCGCATCCGTTCCTCCCGGAGGTTAGGCGCTGACCGGTGCCGATGCCGGTGAGTGGGAGGGTAACGGGGCGCGCTAGATCGTTGACCGGGAATTCGTCGCTGGTCGGTGGTCGTAGGCGATGGGCGGCCTGGCCCTCGATGGCGTGTTTCCAGGGCCCGGAATGATGCGATCTTCTAACGCTACGTCGAATGCGATCAGGAGGGTGTCCAGATCGGCGTCCACGCGGCCTTCACGGTCGACGGTGGGTAGTATGGCCGTAATTAATCAAGTTCGAACTTGGATCAGGGCGCTGATCCCGCCGTGACCAGGTCAGACGCCGCCGGATGCTCTCGCTTGGCCATCTG
>DASSUA010000048.1:0-4995 GCA_035707525.1 Pseudonocardiaceae bacterium | reverse complement strand
CGGACAGCAGGTTGCCCACCGGGTAACCGGCCGCGGCGGCACCGATCACCACCCCGATCCCGGCCGCTCCGAGCCCGATGACGTCCTTGCAGTACAGCACCAGGCTGGCCTCGACCATGCTCAGGAAGGCCACGTAGACGGCCCCGCACGTGATGACCGGCTCGATCTGCGGGTGCCGGTAGACGAACCGCAGGCCGTCCCGGATGTCCCTGAGCAGCCAGCCGCGCTCGCGCGGGCTCGCGGCCGGCGCCGGCTCGCGGTGCCGGATCGCCAGCAGCGCGATGATGGACACCACGAACGTGGCCGAGTTCCCCGCGACCGCCCAGGTCACCCCGACCAGCGCGATAGCCCAGCCGGCGAGCACCGGCCCACCGACGCGCGCCAGCGACTCGGACAGGAACAACCGCGAGTTGCCGCGATGCAGATCGCGCTGGTCGAAGAACAGCGCCGGCAGGTACGAGGTGTACGCCACCTGGAAGAACACGGTGGCGCAGCCGGCGACGAACACCAGCGCCATCAGCAGCCCGAACGTCAGGACGTCCAGCCAGGCCAGCGCGGCCACCGCGGCGAAGACCGCCGCCTGCACGGCGTCGCAGCCCACCATCGTCGACCGCCGGCGCAGCCGGTCCACCACCGCCCCGGCCGGCAACCCGAGCAGCAGGAACGGAACGAACAGCGCGAACGGCAGCAGCGCGGCCATCCCGGCGCTGACCCCGAGCACGCCGACGGCGAGCAGCGGCAGGGCCAGCACCATGAACTGGTCGCCGAGCAGGCTGATGGACTGGCCGGCCCACAACAGGCCGAAGTCCCGCCGGGCGCTCGGCACCCGCCCGGCCGTGCTGGCCGGTCCGGCCGGCTGGGTGGACACGGCCTCTTGGGTGGACACGGCCTCTTGGGTGGACACGGTCTCGCTGCCGGCTTCGGTCATCGCCTCGTCTTCCTCCACGGCGTACGGCGGATGTCTGATCCCGGCCACGGGAACACCACCGCCGCAGCGCCGGTTGCACCTCAGCGGGTGTGCAGGGTGATCGCCTTGGCCGCCACCTGGAAGGCGTCCTGGCAGTCCTGCTCGGAGTCACCGGCGGCGACGACGTAGGCGTAGCGGCTCGTCACGTGCCCCGCCGGCGGCAGGAGCAGCTGCTGGCCCGGCCGTGCCACCACCCCGACCGCGTCGATCGACTCCGGCAGGGCGGCCTCGTCGACGGCGATGTGCTCGACGGTGCAGTCCCGCTCGGGGTAGCAGAAGTTCACCGAGGCGACGCGGCTGCGGCGCCGCGCGATCGTGGCCTGCCGGCCGCAGCACACCTCGACGGCGATCAGGCCGGCGTCGATCCCGCTGGCCACCGACGCGACGTAGGGGATGAGGTCGCCACCGAGCCGGCAGTTGATCTCGATGATCTTCGGACCGTCCGCGGTCAGCCGCACCTCCGTGTGCGTGATGCCGGTGTGGAAGCCGACCGCCTGGTGCGCCCGCTGCAGCAGGTCCAGCAGCCCCTGGTCGTGCAGCAGCGGGTCGTCGGCCCGCACCACGTGGCCGACCTCCTCGAAGTAGGGCGGGAACCCGCTGAGCTTGCGGGCGACGAACATCGGCGCCAGCCGCCCGTCCACGCACGCGGAGTCGACGCTGATCTCCTCGCCGCTCAGGTACTCCTCGACCAGCACACCGGCCTCGTAGTACGGCACGCCGTCCTCGGTGGCGCCGCGCGCCTCGGCATAGCCGGCGTCGAGCCCGGCGGCCGACTCCACGCCGCACACGCCGAAGCTCGCACCCAGCGCCCGCGGCTTGAGCACCACCGGGTAGCCGATCCTGCCGGCCGCGGCCCGGGCCTCTTCGAGCGAGGCGGCCAGGACCGACCGCGGTTGCGGCACCCCGGCCGCGTCCAGGGCCACCCTGGTCAGATGCTTGTCACGGCAGCGGCCGATCGCGTCGGTCTCCCCGCCCGGCAGGCCCAGCGCGCGGGCCACCTCGCTCGCCGGCACCATCCGCACCTCGTCCCAGCACAGGACGCCGGACACCGCCTCGCGCCCGGCCAGCTCGCGGGCGGCGGCGATCATGGCCGCGGCGTCGAGCGTGTCGACCACGGTGTGACCGGCGACGTAGCGCAGCTCCCAGGTCGGCTCGCCGGCCAGGAACAGCCACACCCGCGCGGCGCGGGCCACCTGGTCGAGCAGGTACTCGCGCCACAGGTGGTAACCGCTGGACACCAGGATGATCAGCGGGCGGTCGCCGGCCGGCTGGTCGTGGTCGGTGGTCATGACGCAACTCCAGTCTTCGTGTCGGTGTCGGCAGCGCACCGCGCCAGATAGGCGGCGAGCAGCCGAGGGGTTGGGTTGCTGTACAGGGCCGGCACCGGCAGGCGGCCGAAGCCCTGGTCGCGCAGGTTCGCCGCGGCACGAAACGCCAGCAGCGAGTTGCCGCCGAGATCGAAGAAGTTGTCGTCGGCCGCGACCGGGCAGCCTAGCGCCTCCCGCCAGGCGGCGCGCACGCCGCACAGGACCGCCGGCTCGCGTCCCCCGGCATCGCCGCCGGCGCCCTCCGCTTCGCCGCGTTCGGCGCCGTCGCCACCGCCGCGGCCGGGCAGTGCCGGCGGCGGCAGCCGCTCGGCGTCGAGCTTGCCGTTGGCGGTCAGCGGCAGCGCCGGCACCGCCGTCACGGTTGCCGGCACCATGTAGTCCGGCAGCACCCTGGCCGCCCGGCGGCGCACCCGCGCGGCCTCCTCGGCCTGCTCCGACCGGTCCAGGACCACGTAGGCGTCGAGCCTGGCCCCGGCCTGCCGGTCACCGTCGCCGCGCAGCACCACCGCGGCGGCCAGCACGTCCGGGTCCTCCAGCAGCACGCCGCGGATCTCGTCCAGCTCGATCCGGTAACCCCGGATCTTGACCTGGTTGTCCAGCCGGCCAAGATGCTCGAGCCGGCCGTCCGGCAGCAGCCGGCCGCGGTCGCCCGACAGGTACAGTCGCTGGCCGTCCGGGCCGGGGACGAAGCGCCGCGCCGTCAGCTCCGGGCGGTTCAGGTAGCCGATCGCAACGCCCTGGCCGCCGACCGCGATCTCGCCGGCGGCCCCGACCGGCTGCGGACGGCCGCGGGCGTCGAGCACGCGAACCGACCAGCCCGGGATCGGCCGCCCGACCGAACGGGACCGGGCCAGGGCGTCGGACCGGTGCAGCGTCTGCGCCGTGACGTGCACCGTCGTCTCGGTGATGCCGAACATGTTGACCAGCCGGCAGCCGGACTCGGGGTGCACGTCGAACCAGGGCAGCAGCATTCTGGTGTCCAGCGGTTCACCACCGAAGACGACCAGCCGGACGGCCAGGTCGGCCGGCTCCCGGCGCTCCAGCTCGAGCAGCTGCGCGAACGCCGACGGCGTCTGGTTCAGCACCGTCACCCGCTCGGCCACCAGCAGCTCGCGGAAGTCTTCCGGAGACCGGGTCGTCCAGTGCGGCACGACCACGAGACGGCCGCCGGTCAGCAGCGCCCCCCAGATCTCCCACACCGAGAAGTCGAAGGCCACGGAGTGGAACCAGCTCCACACGTCGTGGCGGCCGAAGCCGAAGTCGTCACGGGTGCCGGCAAGCAGGCTCAGCACGTTGAGGTGCGGCACGATCACGCCCTTCGGCCGCCCCGTCGAGCCGGACGTGAAGATCACGTAGGCCGGATCGTCCGGCGCGACCGCCACCGCCGGCGGGGTGTCCGGGCAGTGCCGGGCCCGCTCGGCGAGGGCGGACGCGATCACCGCGGGCCGGCCGGCGAAGGCCGCCGCGGTCGCCTCGTCCGCCACGACCAGCCGCACGGCGGCGTCCCTTGCCATGTACGACTGCCGGGCAGCCGGGTGCGAAGGGTCGAGCGGCACGTAGGCGGCGCCGGCCCGCAGGATCGCGATCAGCACCGCGATCAGGTCCGCCGACCGGTCCATGCACACCGCGACCAGGTCGCCCCGGCTGACGCCGTGCTCGCGCAGCGCATGCGCCAGCCGGTTCGCCCGCGCGTCCAGCTCGCGGTAGGTCATGGTGGCATCGCCGCTGGTCACGGCGGGCGCGTCCGGGGTCGCCCGGGCGATGCGGGCGAACGCCTCCGGCAGCGGCACCGGCGGCTCACCGGGCGCGGGCGGGGTGCGGCCGAGCGCGATGGTGGCGGTGGTCTCGGCCCGGCCCATCGTGGGCAGCGCCGCGAGGGCCCGCTGCTGGTCGCCGCCCGTCAGCTCGTCCCAGGCCAGCTGCAGGTGCGCCGCCAGCCGCGGCACGGACTCGGCGGCGACGGTGTCCGGGCAGTACCAGCACGAGCACCGCAGCCCACCCCGCTCGTCCGGGTGGACGGCGAGGGTCAGCGGGTACGGCAGCCGCTGGGCCGGCAGGTAGTGCTCGCCGCCGGCGAGCGGGCGGTGCCAGACCAGGCCGGCCGGCACGGCCAGAGCACCGTCGCCGACCGCGCGTTCCAGCCGGGTCGTGTGCCATAGCTGCGCCGACCTGCGCCAGAGCGCGGCCACGCCGGCCCGGTAGGCGGCCACCGTGACGTCCTCGCCGACCTCGACCGGCGTGACCACCGGCACCTCGAACGCGCCGACCGCCCCGGCCGGCCTGGCGGCCTGGCCGCGGATCGAGCCGACCAGGGTTGCCGGCGCGCCCGCCGGGCGGCACAGCACGAGCGCGAGGACGGCCGCGAGATCGCCGGCCGGCTCGGGGGCCGGCGTCGCGCGCAGCGTGAACCGGTGCACGGCGAGCGGTGCGGGGTCCTCGGCGGGCATGGCGGCGCTCGCCCCGGCCCCCGCGGCGAGCCAGCCGCCCAGCACGCCGTGCCGGGCCGCGCGCAGCCGGCGTGTCCACTGGTCGGGCGGGACCGGCGGCCGGTTGGGCGGTGCCGGTGCGGGCGAGATCGTGGTCCTGTCACCCAGCAGCGTGCCGGCGATCAGGTCCAACGACGGCAGGTCCAGGCGTGCCCGGTCGCCGACCACGACCAGCTCCGTCGCCGGTTCACCGCCGTCCGCGTGCTCGAGGGCG
>DASSUA010000047.1:0-7228 GCA_035707525.1 Pseudonocardiaceae bacterium | reverse complement strand
GGTCGCCCGGATCTCGCACCTGCCGCACCTGCTGGCCGCGGTGCTGGCCACGGTCGGCGCCGACGGCGGTGCGCTGGCGACCGCGCTGGCGGCCGGCTCGTTCCGCGACGGCACCCGGGTCGCCGCCACCCGCCCGGAGCTGGTCGCGGCGATGTGCGAGGGAAACCGGGCGGCGCTGCTGCCGGTGCTGGACGACGCGCTCGGCCGGCTCGGCGCGGCCCGCGGCTCGCTGGCATCGACCGGATCGCTCTCGGCGACACTGCGCGCCGGGCACGAGGGCCGGCGCAGCTACGACGTGTTCGCCGGGCCCGAGCTCGTGGCCGACCTGTCCGATCCCGACGTGCTGGTGACCCTGCGCGAGCTGGGCCGCGCGGGCGGCCGGGTGACAGGGCTGACCGGCGTGACCGGCGTGACCGGCTTGACCGGCACCAACGACCTGATCGGGGAACCGCGGTGAACCTGCGCGAACTGTCCGATGCCATCGGCTCCGGCCGGCTCTCCCCGGTTCACCACGTCGAGGAGGTCATCGAGCGCCTGCGCGCCGACAAGTGCAACGCGATCGTGCACCTCGACCCCGACGACGCGATGGACCAGGCCAGGCGGCTCGCGGACGAGCTGGCCGATGGCCGGCGGCGGGGGCCGCTGCACGGCGTCGCCATCGTCGTCAAGGACATCATCGACGTGCGCGGCGCGCCGACCAGGTGCGGTTCCAACGTCATGCGCGACGCCCCGGCGGCGGTGGCCGATGCGGTCGCCGTGGCCAGGCTGCGCGAGGCGGGCGCGGTGATCGTCGCCAAGTCACACACGCACGAGTTCGCCTACGGACCCACCGGTGACACCGCCGCCGAGGGCGCGGCGCGCAACCCGCGCGATCTCGACCGGATCACCGGCGGATCGTCCTCGGGCAGCGCGGCCGCCGTCGCCGCCGGGTACGTGCCGCTCGGGCTCGGCACCGACACGGGCTGCAGCATCCGTACCCCGGCCGCGCTGTGCGGCGTGGTCGGGCTCAAGCCGCGGTTCGGGCTGGTGCCGACGACCGGGGTGTTCCCGCTGTCGGAGACGTGTGACCACATCGGTCTGGTCGGCGGCGACGCGCACGCCGTCCGCGCCGGCTATGTGGCGCTGACCGGCGAGCAGCCGGCCGCGCGGGACCGGACCCTGGTGATCGGGCGCCCGGCCGATCCGTACTGGCGGGTGGCCGACGAGGCGATCGCGGACGCCGTGGACGAGGCGGCCCGGCGGCTCGCGGCGGCCGGTCACCGGGTCGAGGAGGTCGACCTGCCCGGCATCGACGACCTGGCCGCGACCTACCGGCCGATCGTCGGTGGCGAGGCGTACACCACGCACGCCGGCTGGCTGGCCCAGCGGCCGCAGGACTACCAGCCGATCACGGCCGAGCGGCTGATGGCCAGCGCGGACCAGCCGGCGACGAGCTACGTCGACGCACAGCGCACCCGCCGCCGGGTCGCCGCCGGCCTGACGGAGCACCTGACCGGTGTAGACGTGCTGCTGACGCCCACCACTCCGCTGCGCGCCACCCCGATCGGGCAGCCCGTCGCGGACGGCCGCGAGGTGCGGGCGGCGCTGCTGTCACTCACCCTGCCGTTCAACCTGACGGGCTGGCCGGCGGTCTCGACGCCGGTGCGCGAGCCAAACGGTGGGCTGCCGGCCGGCGTCCAGCTGGTCGGCGTCGGTCTTCCCGCAGCGGGTTCCCACGCAGCGGGTTCCCACGGAGCGGGTTCCCACCCGGTGGGCGAGCATGAGCTGTTGACCCTGGTGGAAATGCTGTGGCAGCCGGCACACTGACTGCCACGGGAGGTAGGCGGTGTGCAGCGCGGACGACTCCTGCACCTGGGCGTCGGGGCCGTCGCACTGGTAGCGGCGGTGGCGCTGTTGCGATCCCAGACCCCGACGGTCGAGTCGGTAGTCGCCCCGGACGGGGAACAGTTCAGCGCCTACCACGACCCAAGGCGGATCACGCCGCCGAGCCGGCCGGACGCCCCGCCGCGGCCGCCGGGCGAGCTGCAGCTCGATTCCCGGCGCAACGGCACGTTGGTCTCGTGGCCGCCCGCGCCCTTCGGCTTCGAGGTGCGGTGGGGCCGGGCCGGCGGCGAGCTGGACCGGATCAGCTACCACGCCACCGCCGGCACGACGCTGCGCGACCTGGAGCCGGGGCGCTACCGGGTGGAGGTCCGGTCGGTCGACAGCATCGGGCAGCGCTCGACGCCGGCGTCGGCCGAGTTCGAGGCGAGCGGTAGCCGCCAGGACTGGGTGCGCGGCCTCGGCTTCACGGCCGACTTCGGCCTGGACCCGGCGCTGGACCCGATGCGCTGGCGGCTCTCCGACGCCGAGCGGCGCTGCGTGCGCACCGACGGGGAGCCGGACCCGGTGCTGCTGATGCCGGCCAGCTGCGGGTTCGGGCTGCGGCCGGCGGCGCCGCTCGTGCTCGGCAAACCGGACCGGCACGGCGTCCGCGGGCGCGTCGTCGTGGTCACCGACGCGCCGCAGAGCGAGCGGCTCGGCTCGGAGCTGGCCATCGTCGCATCGCCGTCGCCGACCACGAGCTTCTCGTTCGTCGACCCCGCGATCACCGACGGCTCGGCGCACCGGCGGTACGGCCTGCCGTCGCAGGCGATCGCCATGCGCGTGACGGGGCTGGGGGTGGGCTTCGAGCTGGGCGCCGACGTCCCCGTGGGGGAGTCGGACAGCGGCATCTACCGCCCGCCGGAGACCGGCACGGCCAGCCCCGGCGCGCTGCACCGCTGGGAGCTGGTGTTCCGGACCGACCGGATCGAGGCGTACCGCAACGGGGACCTGGTGGCCTCGGCCGCGGTGACGGCGCCCTGGCGGCAGGCCCTGGTCAACATCACGACCGGCTACGACGCTTTCGGCGGTACCCGCACCCGCAGCGCCGCCCAGGTGGCGTTCGTCGGGCTGACCGGGGAGCTCACCGATCGCCGTCCGGTCCTGGTGCTCGACGTCGACCCCGGCGGCAGCGTCGAGCGCACCGAGGGCGCCGTCTCCGCCCGGCTGACCGCGATCGCCGGCCGCCGCCTGCGGGCGACGCCCGAGCAGCTCGTCGCGAACGTGGAGTCGCCGCCGGGCAGCCCGCAGGTCGCCGTCCACCTGCAGCCGCTGGACACCAGCCGCTCCGCCGCCTACGCCGCCGATCTGCCGGCCGAACTGCTCGGCGAGCAGCTGTGGATCTCGCTGCGGGCGCCCGAGTCGGAGGTGTTCTTCGAACGCCTCGTGCTCGAGTTGACCTATCCGGAGGGCACCGACCTCGGGGTATCGCGGCCCCAGCCGGAGCCACGACCGCCCGCGTTGCCGCGGCTCGTGCTGCAGCTGCGGTCGCCGGAAACCGGCAGCGTGCTCTCCGAGGACCAGCGCACGACGCCCGCCGAGCACCCCGCCCGGCTCGCCATCTACGGCCGGGCCTCGTCCAGCGGGATGGTCCCGTGGATCGCGGTGGTGGTCGAGCTCGACGGCCGGCGCATCCTGACGATGCCCACCGCGCTCGCCGGGCCGGCAATCGCCTCCCAGTACGAGTTCACCCTCGACCTGGGTGACGTGCCCGACGGCTCGCATGTCCTCGCCGTTTCGCTGATCCCGGACCGGGTGGGCTCCGAGCCGGCGACGGCCCAGACCCGGTTCCGGATCCAGCGCTGAGGCCGCCCGCTGTCTAACGGAGCTGAAACGGCCCGTGACAGCGCGGTGCCACTGCGCCTAGCGTGCTGACGTGGACCGGCGCCGGATCGCTATGTTGCTGGCCGGCGCCATTGGCGTCGTGCTGGCCGTCGTCGTGCTGCGCGAGACGGAGCAGTCGGCGCCGAGCGTGCGCGGCAACGTCCCCACTACGTTCCGGCCCGCGCCGACGACCGTCGAGGAGCTGGCCGAGCCGGGAATCGTGCTGCCCACCGCGGGGGAACCGCCGGCGGACGCCGGCACCGTGCAGGCCGACGCCGGTGACGGCCGGCTGCGCGTGCGCTGGGGGCGCGCCGTGTCGGGACGCAACCCCGACCGCGCGACCGGCTACCAGGTCTCGTGGGGACCGGAGGGCCGGATCGACCGGCACATGCTCGTCGCGGCGCCGGAGCTGGAGCTGCGCGGGCTGTCCAACGGCACCCGCTACGACATCGAGGTACGCAGCATCGATGCCTTCGGACAGCGCTCGGCGCCGATTCGCGGCTTCGGTGTGCCGGCGCCCGGCAAGGCCGACCCGTGGAGCCAGGCCTTCACCGGGCTGCACGACGACTTTCGCGGTGAGGCACCCGACCCAACGCGGTGGGCGGTCCAGCGCATCGGCACCAACTGCCTGCGCGCCGGCCCCGGAGAAGGCGACGAGGCCGGCCGGTTCGTGCTCGAGCTGCATTGCGGTTCGAGCACGGCGGTGCTGCGCTCGCGGATCCCGTTGAAGCTGACCGGCGGCAACGTGCGGGCCCGGATCGGCCTGGTCACCGACGCGCCGGTCCCCGGCGGCCAGGTGGCGATCTCGCTGGTGCCCGCGCCGGTCGTCTCGCTGGGCGTGCTGCCCGAGGCCCACCTCGCCGGCGCCGGTCAGCCCGGCCCCACCCCCGAGGACCCGAACCTGCCGCCGGGCACCATCCGCACGGTCATCGGCGGCGACCGCGCCACCATCACCACCGGCCTCGACGTCCCCCGCACCGGCGCCGACCTCGGCGCTCCAGGAGCGGACGCCGTGCTCGGCGCGCCCGGCGTGACGTCCCGCTGGGAGCTACAGCTCGGCGCCGCCGGCGTCACCCTCACCCGGGACGGGAACCTGGCCGCGGCCGCCGCGGTCCGGCCGGACTGGACCGAGGCGACCGTGCTGCTGGAGTTCACCGCGCCGCCGGGCGAGGTCGCCAGGCTGCACCTCGACGAGTTCGGCTTCACCGGACCGTCGAGCGAACCGCCGAACGTCGTCGAGGTCCTCGACGCCGTGCACCCGCGGTCCTACGCCCCCGGCAAGCCCGGACCCGACACCCGCACCCTGCCGCCGATGCCGGCCGCCCAGTCCGCGCAGCTGCACGTCACCATGGGTCCCGCCCGCGACTGCGCCCCGGAGGACCTCACCGCGGACTTCGGCGGCCCGATCGTCCCGATCCAGCCGGCCACCCGCGCCACAATTCCCGCCAACGGACCGTACTGCCCGCTGGTCGCCGAGCTCCCGCCGAACATCGTCGACCAGCTGCGCCGTGGCGTGATGCACATACCGTTCCTGCGCAGCGAAATCGCCACCGCGCTCCCGGTCGCCGGCAGCTTCCTGGAGATCACCAGCGCGCCCGGGATCAAGGTCGAGCGGCCGCCGCTGGTGCAGCGGCCCGGCCCCGCCGACAACAGCGAGCGGCATCGCCTGCCGATGCCGAACGTCGACCTGCGAAACGCCGCCGGCGAAGAGCTCGTCCCCGGCGCCCCCGTCGAGCGCGGCCGGCTCGTACTCGACGTCGCCCTGGACGGCCTCACCGGCCAACGCGTCACCGGCCAGGCCGGCGGCATCGCCGGCATCCAGGTCCTCCTCGACAACAAGGTCGTCGCCGGCCTACCCACCACCCGCGACGGCCCCGCCGTCGGCGGCACCTACCGGTTCGGCATAGCCACCAACACCCTCAGCCCCGGCCGCCACGTCGTCGAGGTCCGCGTCTACGGCACCGAGTTGGGCACCCGCTCACGCCAAATCTGGATCAACTTCCACCTCAGGTAGCGGCACCAACCCGCGCTTCCCGGCGGTCGCCTACAGGGCACGCCGAGGGCACATGTCGCCGGAATGCTGCCCTACTGCTGCCCGTTTCCGACCGTCATCATCGGCGAACAAATGGGCTAGATGTTCAGCGGCATAGGGTCACGGAGTCACCTCTGTTCCGGCTGGGCTGCGAGCCCTCCTACGCCGACCTTCTAGTGATCTCGGGGACGCGACCAATTGCCGTTGGGCCTCGGCTATCATACGGTTGGTGCAAGCGACGCACTCGCATTTCCCTTGGCCGTACGAAGGCTGTAGTGAACGCAGCCATGCACGGCGCCATTTTCATCATCGAATCGTGACCAAATCCGGTCCAGGTAACTCATGTCCATCGAGTCTGGACTGTAGCGCCGGAAAAGCGCATAAGACACGAGGTCGGCAACTTGGAGCAAAACGTGTAGCACGGCTATCTGCAAACAGCGGAACATCGGCAAGGTTTCCGCAACTGGCCAATCCTGCCAGCAGCGACTCGCCACTCCGATGCCCATTGCTGGATATCGCGCTCAGCAACGACCCGCCTGTCGTGGATTACCAGGCCCCGATTTGGTAGGCCCTTCCGAACGCGCCGCCTCTTCAGCATGACATCGAACTTGTTAAGCAGTACTTCGTAGGCAAAGCGTTCCCGCTCCACGTCGCTCCAATCCTTACGGAATAGACGTTCGACGACGACGCCAAACAGGGCCGGGGGCAAATTAGGATTGTCCGGCTGAAACGATGCAGTCAAGTCGTAGGTCTCGTTAAGTAAGGCCAGCCTAAGCTGGCGAGGGTAGCCAGCCCAGATGCTCACCCGCTTGGCCGGATCAGCAGGCTTCTTGGCGTTCCGCATGTCGCCGGCGTGCAGCTCGAACTCTTCGATGTTTAGCGGGACGCGCCCGAGGCGTTTGATAACGAGTTTGTCCAACTCACTCTGCATCGGCGCGGCGTCATTCTCATGAACCGCCATAGCACCAAGAACAAAGGGGTGGAGTCCGCCGTGCGTGCCGGACTCGTCGACGAAGAGTAGACACATCCTTAGGCACTTCCTAGGCAATGAAGTAGGGCCCGGAGCTACTACATGTAGCGGGTAGATATCGGAGTTACAGACACGCTGCTTGTCGCTCCGAGTTGGACGTGAAGGCCCTCGCCGACATCGACGACCTGAAGGCAGGATCGGGTACCACCCGAGGGGGCCACGCCGTTGGTACGGCTCGCTGCGCCGCGTCTCGTTGGCCCGGGCGATCCAGGGATCGAACAGCATCGAGGCTACGAGGCCGGCCTCGACGACGCCATGGACATCGCGGCCGGCGAGGAACCGCTCAACGCCGACGAGGAGACGCGCCTGGCGTTGACCGGGTATCGAAATGCGATGACCTATGTGCTCCAACTGGCGGACGAACCGGACTTCGAATACAACACTCAGCTGGTAAAGAGCCTGCACTACATGATGACCAACTACGCGTTGGCGAACCGGCCAGGTCGCTGGCGGGCCGGGTCCATCTACGTTCGGCGGGA
>DASSUA010000046.1:0-3062 GCA_035707525.1 Pseudonocardiaceae bacterium | reverse complement strand
GGGTGAACGGCACCGGCAAGACCACCACCACCGGCAAGCTCGCCCGCGTCCTGATCGCCGACGGCCGGCGGGTGCTGCTCGGCGCCGCCGACACCTTCCGCGCCGCCGCGGCCGAGCAGCTGTCGACGTGGGCCGGCCGGGCACCGGCAGGCCGGGCTCGGGCGGGCCCGGCTCCGGGAGCGGGACCGGCGGCGGCAACGGGCCGGGCTCGGGCGGGCCCGGTGCGGGCACTGGCTCCGGCTCCGGGAGCGGGACCGGCGGCGGCAACGGACCGGGCTCGGGCACCGGACCCGGCTCCGGCACCGGTGGCGGCTGGGGCCCAGGTCCGGGGGTCGGCAGCGGCTCGGGACCGGGCATCGGTCCCGGTTCGGGCGGCGGCCCGGGAGGCTGGGGCTCCGGTTGGGGCGGCGGCTCGGGCCCCGGCGGGATGGTGCCCGACGGGGTCGGCGGCGGAGCGACCGCGGTGCCGGCGCTGAAGCTGAAGCCGCCGCTGGCCTGGTATCCGCCGCCGGCCGGCCGGCCCTGCTGCTCGCCGGGTGGCTCGACCAGGCTGATCCGCCGCCGCCGGTACAGCGCGACGCCCGCGACGAGGGCGATCAGCAACAGCACGCCGACGACGGCGAGCACGATGATCAGGGAGGTACTCGACACCCGGCCATCGTGCCATCACCGGCCGACACGGGCTCGCCCCTCGGGTCACGCCGGGCACCGCCAAGCGGCCGGCGGATCATGAAGCTTTCGGCTTCTTGATCGATTTATCGGGGTAACCATGACGCCCACGGCGAACCGGTCCCTTGTCCCTGCCTGTTTCCGGTCCGCGATGGGCACAACCCGTTCAAGATCACCAAAAGTGTGAGCCCACCATGCACTCCCACGCCCAAACCGCATGGCGAGCCCACACTTTCAGCGATCTTGAACACCTCACCCCGCCCGAGCCAGGCCAAGAGCGGCTGACAGCACCCAGACGACAAACCTGAACCAACCAGCAACACCCACAGTGCGAATGAAGTCACTGAATGTGACGACAACCGGCAGGGGCCGACCTGGCAGAGGACACTCCCAACCCTCCCTCCGGGGACCGTTCGCCACCAGGTCAGCCGCTGCTGTCAACCGTTCCCCTCGCCGCTCTCGCCGTGGCAGCACCGGCACCGCGCGACGGTGCGTCGTCGTCGCCGGGACCGGGTGGCCGTTTTCGGGAATGCCAAGATCGAGCAGGCCCGGCTGCTGGTAGGCGCGCCGGGCCGGACGCAGCGGGTGCTGGCCGACTGCCGAGCTGGGCCTGGGCTGTGCACCGGCGGTGTAATGGTCGGGCCGGGCGCACGTGCCAGCCCTCGTGGTCACCGGGGGTGAGGATCGCGGGGTTCGGTGGGCGAGACCGCTGACCCGCGCTCACGACCGGCAGGGGCCACCGAGGGCGACAGGCGAGGGCCGGCGGAGGCAGAGGCAGACATGGTCCCCCAGAGGAGCCACACCCATTGGTGATCATGAACGGACTTAAGGCCAGTGCAGGCCGGTAACGGGCACCAGATCTTCCAACGGGGCCACACAGGGGCCACACCCTTCGGCGATCATGCATCCTTCAGCGATCTTGACCACCACCCGTGACCATCAGCACCACACCAGCATGGGCACGGTTCGACCCCGACGGTTCCTTCCAGGAGAGCCACCCGGCTGGGCACGGCCTCAGGCGGCGCCCTCCGCAGGCGGGATGACGCCGCGCAGCCGCTGGGAGATCACGGTGGTGATGCCGTCGTTGCGCATCGACACGCCGTAGAGCGCGTCGGCGACCTCCATGGTCGGCTTCTGGTGCGTGATCACGATCAGCTGGGACGTCTCGCGAAGCAGTTCGAGCAGGCCGATCAGCCGGCGCAGGTTGGTGTCGTCGAGCGCCGCCTCGACCTCGTCGAGCACGTAGAACGGCGACGGCCGGGCCCGGAAGATCGCGACCAGCATGGCGACCGCGGTCAGCGACTTCTCGCCACCGGACAGCAGCGACAGCCGCTTGATCTTCTTGCCGGGGGGCCTGGCCTCCACCTCGATCCCGGTGGTCAGCATGTCGTCCGGGTCGGTGAGCACCAGCTTGCCCTGGCCACCCGGGAACAGGGTGGCGAAGACGATCTCGAACTCCCTCGCCACGTCGTCGAAGGCGCTGGTGAAGACCTCGAGGATCTTCTCGTCGACCTCGGCGACGACGGTGAGCAGGTCGCGGCGGGTCGCCTTGAGGTCCTCCAGCTGGGTGGACAGGAACCGGTAGCGCTCCTCGAGCGCGGCGAACTCCTCCAGCGCCAGCGGGTTGACCCGGCCGAGCAGGGCAAGGTCGCGCTCGGCGCGCTTGGCCACGCGCTGCTGGCTGTCCCGGTCGAACGGCACCGGCGCCGGCGCGACGACGTCCTCGCCGCGCTCGCGGGCGGCCTCGTACTCGGCGACCTCGGCCGCCGACGGCGGAACCGGCACGTCCGGGCCGTACTCGGCGACCAGGTCGTCCAGCCCGATCCCGAAGTCCTCGGCGATCTTGCTCTCCAGCTGCTCGAGCCGCAGCCTGGCCTGCGCCCGCAGCACCTCGTCGCGGTGCACCAGGTCGGCGATCTCGTCGCGCTCGGTGGCCAGCTCCCGGAGCCGGGCGCGCACGGCGCCGAGCTCGGCCCCGCGGGCGGCCCCCTCGGCGGCCGCCTCGTCCCGTTCGGTGGCCGCCGCGGCCAGCGAGTGGGCGATCCGCTCGAGCGCGACCTCGCCGGCCGCCACGACGGCCCGCGCGATGACCGCGCCGCGGGCCCTGGCCGCCCTGGCCGCCTCGGCGCGCGCCCTCGCCTCGCGCTCGGCCCTGGCCGCCCGGCGAAGCGAGTCGGCCCGGCCGTGCAGTGCCCTGGCCCGCTCCTCGGCGGTGCGCAGCGCGAGCCTGGCCTCCATCTCGTCGGTGCGCGCGGCGGAGAGCGCTGCGGCGATCTCGTCCCGCTCGGCGGTGTCCGGTTCGTCCTCGAGGGGCTCGCCCTGCGCGCTGGCCAGCCGCTCCTCGAGCTCGGCCAGCATGGCGAGCGCCTCGTCCCTGGCCTGCTCGACGGTCT
>DASSUA010000045.1:0-2143 GCA_035707525.1 Pseudonocardiaceae bacterium | reverse complement strand
CAAAGCAAAGGCATCACGACAGGTCCGCCGCCGGGCGCCGTGTTACGGAATGCAAGATTTCTTGATCAACTACTACGCGGCGTAATGGCAGTCACGATAGCCGGTCGCGAGATCATCCGGCGAGGAACGCGGCGAGCTGGGCGAGCGCCGGCTCCGGGTCGCGCCGGCCGATCCCGATCCGGAACCGGTCGGCCGGCACGTCGGCCAGCTCCGAGGCGTAGATCGACGCCGGCAGCAGCAGCACTCCCCTGCGCTCGACCAGGTCCCGGCAGAACGTCTCGGCGTCGCCGGGGCCACGGCCGGCGCGGTAGCGCGGGAACGCCACGCAGCCGCCGACCGGCGGGATCCAGTCGAACCACGCCGCGTGCTCGGCGAAGAACCGGTCGAACACCGCGCGGTTGGCGGCGATCAGCGAGCGGGTGCGGCCGAGCACCTCGTCGCGGTTGCGCAGTGCGATCGTGGCGAGCAGCTCGCTCGGGCCGGCGTTGCAGATCGAGGTGTAGTACTTGCCGCGCAGCAGCCGTTCGAGCAGCTCACGGTCCCGGCACGCAACCCAGCCGATCCGCAGCCCGGGCAGCCCGTAGGCCTTGGACATGACGTTGACCGACAGCGCGCGCGGCGAGGTGTCCGCGGCCTGCGGCAGCGTGGCCGCGGGGTCGAGCTCGACGCCCCGGTAGACCTCGTCGCTGAGCAACCGGATGCCGCGCTCCTCGCACAGGGCCACCAGCTCGGTGAACTCATCGGGGGCGGGCACGAAGCCGGTCGGGTTGTTCGGGAAGTTGACCGCGACGAGCGCGGTCGTCGGGCGCAGCAGCGAGCGCAGCCGGTCCAGGTCCAGGCACCAGCGCAGCTCCGGTCCCGACCCCGACCACAGCGGCAGCCCGGACACGTCGGCGCCGGTTGCCACCGCGACCGACTCCATCGCCTGGTAGGTCGGCACCGTGACGACCGCGTGGTCGCCCGGCCCCAGCAGCAGCCGCATCGCCCAGAACAGCGCCTCCTCGGCGCCGGCGAAGGCCAGCACGTCGTCCGCGCCGACCGCGGTGTAGGTCGCGGCGATCGCGTCGCGCAGTCCGTCGCCGCCGCGCACCGGCACATACGACAGCGCCAGCCGATGCAGGGCGTCCTCGTCGCCATCGAGGGCCAGCAGCTCGCCGACCGTCATCGTCTGCGCGTCGGAGGCCGTCAGGTGGTAGCGGGCCGTGAACTCCCACCGCTCGAAGAACGCCTCCAGCCGGAACGTCGCCAGCTCGTCCACACCTGGCACGCTAACCACCCGTACCGCCCGGTCCCGGACAGGCACGGCGGTATGGGATGCGACCCGCGGCCCGCGGCCGAAAAGCCGTCCCGCCCGGCAGGAGCGGGATGATTCAATGAGCGTTCGAACTGGGGGGCCGATCGCATGTGGATTTCTGCATCACAAATCGCAATTCGGGTCATGCTCGGCGGGATCGCCGTCGTTGTGCCGACCGCGGCCATCGCCGGCGTGCCGGCCTACGCCTCGATCGCCGACAGTCTGCCGCGCGTGCAGTTGCCCGCGGAGGTGGAGCTGCGGTTGCCGGCCGGCGAGTACCGCGCCTACAGCGAGGGTTTGAGGCCGTCGGATGGGGCGGCCGGCGGGGGCGGCGGGCCGGTTGACGTGTCCGACTGCACGTTGACCGGACCGGACGGCGGCACCGTGGAGCTGCGTGAGGCGGCAAACAGCGCCGTGTACAACATCGGCGACGTTTCCGGGATCGGGCAGTTCGAGTTCGACGCCGCGGACAGCGGGAGCTACCGGCTGTCCTGCAACGGGTCGTCCACGACGCTGGCGCTGCTGCGGAGCCAACCGTCCAATGGAACCGTGATGCTCGTCGGGTCCGTGGTGTCGATTACCGCCGGGTTGATCCTCGGCGCGGTCGTCGCAGGGCGTCGCCGGCGGGCCCGCACCGCGGTGCCCGGGCCGCACGCGCCCCCGGACACCAAGGAGGAGGCGAGCGGCCTGCTGGGCCGCGAGCAGGTGCTGCACAGCTTCCTCGCCAACTCGGCGACCACCCGGGAAGCGGACTACGACCAGGCCAGTGCCCGCTCCCTCATGCGGGCCGTCATCGTGATCGCGATCGTCGCCGTGCTCGCCACGGTCACCGCCGTCGCGACCGTCACC
>DASSUA010000044.1:0-2133 GCA_035707525.1 Pseudonocardiaceae bacterium | reverse complement strand
ATGCTGCTGCGCCGCGCCAAGCTCACCGACGCCGCGCTGCAGAGCGTCACCGAGCGCGAGCTGGTCGAGCTGCATCGCCGGGAGGCCGCCTACCGGGGCGAGCGGCCGGCGGTCGACGTCGCCGGACGGGTCGCCATCCTGGTCGACGACGGCCTGGCCACCGGCGCCTCGGCCAAGGCCGGCCTGCTCGCCCTGCGCGCACGCCGGCCGGACCGCGTCGTGCTGGCCGTTCCGGTCGCGCCCAGGCAGAGCCTGCTCGAACTCAGCGAGGTCGCCGACCACGTCGTGTGCGCCGCGATGCCACGCCGGTTCGTCGCGGTCGGGCGGCACTACGTCGACTTCGGCCAGGTCAGCGACGCCGAGGTCCGCCGGCTGCTCAGCGCCTGGGACGCCGGCTGAGCAGACCTCGTCGTCGAGGATTCAGTTACGGAGCATCTCCGCGACGAGGAACGCCAGTTCGAGGGCCTGCTGGGTGTTCAGCCTCGGGTCGCAAGCGGTCTCGTAGCGGCCGTGCAGGTCCGCATCGGAGATGTCCTGCGCGCCACCGAGGCATTCGGTGACGTCCTCGCCGGTGAGCTCGACATGGATGCCTCCCGGGTAGGTGCCCAGCGCCCGGTGCACCTCGAAAAAGCCCTGCACCTCGTCGACGATCCGGTCGAAGTGCCTGGTCTTGTAGCCGGTCGTCGACTCGACGGTGTTGCCGTGCATCGGGTCGCACTGCCAGATCACCGGGTTACCGCTCGCGGTGACCTTCTCGATGATGCCGGGCAGCACGTCCCGCACCTTGTTGTTGCCCATCCGGCTCACCAGCGTCAGCCGGCCGGGTATGGCGTACGGGTTGAGCCGCTCGACGTACTCGACGGTCTGCTCCGGGGTCGTGGTCGGGCCGATCTTCAACCCGATCGGGTTGGCCAGCAGCGAGACGAACGCGACGTGCGCGCCGTCGAGCTGCCTCGTCCGCTCCCCGATCCATACGTAGTGCGAGGACAGGTCGTAGAGCCGCCCCTCGTCCAGCCGCAGCATCGCCCGCTCGTAGTCGAGCACCAGGGCCTCGTGGCTGGAGAACAGCTGCACGCCGTGCAGGCTGGCGTCGTCGACGCCGCAGGCCATCATGAACCGCAGCCCGCGGTCGATCTCGGCGGCCATCGCCTCGTACCGGGCGCCGGCCGGCGAGCAGCGCACGAAGTCCTTGTTCCAGTCGTGCACCCGGTGCAGGTCGGCGAGCCCCGCCGCGGTGAGCGCGCGGACCAGGTTCATGGCGGCTGCCGCGTTGGCGTAGGCCCTGATCATCCGGCTCGGGTCGGCGACCCTGGCCTCGGGCGTCGCGGTGAGCGAGTTGACCATGTCCCCGCGGTAGGACGGCAGGCCGAGCACGTCGGTCGGCGACGAGCGCGGCTTGGCGTACTGGCCGGCGATTCTGCCGATCTTGACCACGGGGACGCTGGCACCGTAGGTAAGCACCACGGCCATCTGCAGCAGCGTGCGGATGTTCGCCTTGATGTGCGGCTCGGTGTTGTCCACGAACGTCTCGGCGCAGTCCCCGCCCTGCAGCAGGAACGCTCTGCCGACCGCCACGTCGGCCAGGTGCCTACGCAGCTTCTCCACCTCGGCCGGCACGGCGATCGGCGGGACGCTCTCCAGGACAGTGCGCACCATGCGAACGGCCCCGGCGTCCGGCCAGTCCGGCTGCTGGGCGGCCGGCAGGGCGAGCGCGTCGTCGAGCCCGGCGCGCAGCTCCGGTGGCAGCGGCGGCAGTTCGGGCAGTGTTTCCACTGGAAGATCGACAGCGGGGTTCACGGTTGCCGAGCCTACGGCTCCCGGGTTCACATCCGGTTGCCGGCCGTTCGCTGCCGCTCGAAGAACCGTCAGCCGAAGAAGACTTCCGCCTCCGAGTAGCGCTCCAGCGGCACCGTCTTGAGCTCGGCGGTCGCCTCGGCGAGCTTGACCCGGATGATGTCGGTGCCGCGCAGCGCCACCATCACGCCGAAGTCGCCGCTGTGCACGGCGTCGACGGCGTGCAGCCCGAACCGGGTCGCCAGCACCCGGTCGTAGGCGGTCGGCGTGCCACCGCGCTGGATGTGGCCGAGCACGACCGCGCGGGACTCGGCGCCGGTGCGCCGCGAGATCTCCTCG
>DASSUA010000043.1:0-2220 GCA_035707525.1 Pseudonocardiaceae bacterium | reverse complement strand
GGCGCCGATAAGCAGCATCCGGCGCATGCTGTCCAGCTGCGCCCCGACTCGGCGGGCCTCGTCGAGCAGCGCTTCGGCGGTAGCCTCGCCGAGATCCGCGCGTAGGTCGTCCGCGTGCTCAAGCCAAAGCTGGTAGGTCCGGCGTTGCGGTTCACGCCAGCCTTCGGTCTCTGCGTAATGCAGGATCTGCAGCTTTGCGGCTGCCACGAGCGGGCGGTGGTCGGCCAACCGCAGACCGGTTGCCTGAGCGGGGTCGATGACCTCAGCCAGCGTGAAGGCGAAGTGGGCACCCGGCCGCAGTACTCGATGCAGCTCACGGAAGCCGGCCGCCTTGTCCGCGCAGAAGATGAATGCGTCGAAGCTTACGGCAGCATCGATCGACGCGTCGGCGAGCCCGATCGCCGAGAACGCACCGGCGACGAACCGGGACCGGCCCGCAGGTAAGAACGCGGACGCTCGGCGTGCGGCCGAGCGCAGCGCCACCAACGAGAAGTCCACGCCGATGAGCTCGGCATCCGCCTGGCTGGCCAGCCACAGCCCGGGGCCGCCTTCGCCGCAGCCGAGGTCCAGCAACCGACTGCCCGGATCTATGGCGAGCCGGTCGCGCACCTCTCGCAGCAGCGACCACGTCGTGAGGCTGAATGTCCGTAGCCGTGCCGGGTAGTCGTCGCCGTACGCCTGCTGCCAAAGAGCCGGCAGCAAGCGGCTGCCCGAAACGGCAGCGAAGTAGGCGTCGAAGTCCCGCGAGGTGGGCGGGGGCTGAGCATGGGACACGGTACGCGCTAGACCGGGCGGCGGCCCGGGAAGCCGCAGTCGAGCCGGTGATACCACCCGATCCCGTCCTCACCCTCCAGCCAGCACCACAGCACCGGCACGCCGTCCCGCTCCCCCACCCAGTCCAGCAGCAGGGGTGCGAACCCCTTCACCTGCGCACCGGCCGCGCTGAAGTACTCCAGGTCGGCGTAGAGGCGGGCCTCCAGCCCCTTTGCCTCGGCCAACCCGCCGTGCGGGCTCTCGGCGCGCGCATCCAGGTCGGCGCGCAGCTCGGCGAGGTCGGCGCGTAACACAACGAACGCGTCGAGGCGGGGGCGCAGCTCCGTCAGGACGCGGCGGGCATCGATAAGGGGAATGGGGTCCGCGGGCACCCCGTTAGTATCCTCCCCGGGTGTTGCCCTCCCCCACGCAAGCCCGCCTCGACGCGGCCCGGCACATCGCCGCAGGCTACGCCTTCGATCCAGCCGTCGTCGCCGTACTCTGCGGGGGCTCGACCGGGCGCGGGCACGCCGACCGGTGGTCAGACCTGGAGCTGGGGGTGTTCTGGGCCGCGCCGCCAACACCGGCGCAGCGCGAGCGTGTCGTCATCGAGCTGGGCGGGCAGGGCCTGCGCGGGTTTGCGTACGATCCGGCCGAGCGCTGCTGGTTCGACGAGTGGTGGTACGCCGGCCCGGCCGGCACCGGCCTGCTCGTCGAGGTGGTGCACGTGACCGAGACCGACGCGCACGGGTTGCTCGACGACCTGCTGGACGGCCCCGACCCGCGGCCCTACCTGCTGACCTTCGCCGCCGCGCTGGCCTACGGCCGCCCGCTGCACGGCTCGCTCGCGCCCTGGGCCGGCCGGGTGACGGAGTACCCGCGGCCGCTGGCCATCGCGGCGGTGCGCCGCCACGGCCAGCTCGACCACTTCTGGCGCTGGCGGATGTACGCCGACCGGGGCGACCCGCACGGGCTGCGGTCCCACTTCGCCGCGGCCGGCACCGCGCTGGCCCACATCGCCTGCGCGCTGAACCGGCGGTGGTGGCCGGGACCGAAGTGGCCCGGTTGGACGCTGGCCGATCTCGCCATCGGGCCGCCCCGGCTGCGGGAGCGGCTGGCCGAGGTCGACGCGCTGGCACCGGCCGCCGCGGCCGCCGCGCTGACCGGGCTGGTCGAGGAGGCGTACGACTTGGTGGCCGAGCACCTGCCGGAGGCCGATGCCGACCGGCTGCGGGTGATCTTCCGGTTCGCCCGGGCGCCCTGGCCGGCCTGAAAGTCACGGCCCCCGGCGAGCTCAGCCAGGACCCAGCTCAGCCAGGACCCGGCGAGCTCAGCCAGGACCCAGGCGAGCTCAGCCAGAAGAGGCGGCCAGCTCCCGAGCCCGGTCCCGGGCGGCCTCCAGCGCGGCGAGCAGCGCGGCGCGGACCCGGTGGTTCTCCAGCTCCCGGATCGCGTTGATCGTGGTGC
>DASSUA010000042.1:0-12871 GCA_035707525.1 Pseudonocardiaceae bacterium | reverse complement strand
GGTGCTGCTCGGCCGCTGGATCGGGTTCACGCTGGACCTGGCCGGCATCGCCGGCTTCATCGTGGCGATCGGCATCACCGCGGACTCGTTCGTAGTGTTCTTCGAACGGCTCAAGGACGAGATACGCGAGGGACGCACGTTCCGCTCGGCGGTGCCGCGCGGCTGGATCAGGGCCCGGCGCACGATCCTTTCGGCCGACGCGGTCAGCTTCCTGGCCGCCGCCGTGCTGTACGCGCTCGCCGTCGGCCAGGTCAAGGGCTTCGCGTTCACCCTCGGCATGTCGACCGTGCTCGACCTGGTCGTGGTGTTCCTCGTCACCCACCCGCTGGTCGTGCTCGCCTCCAGGAACAAGTTCCTGTCCAGGCCGTACCTGACGGGCCTTGGTGCCGTGCAGCGGATGGCGGAGCGTCAGCGTGCGGCCGGCGCCGGCCCGGTAGCGAAGGAGGCCTGACCGGTGGCCAACGACACCATCCCCCACACCGTGGACCGGACGCCGCGCAAGGCCGGCCTGTTCACCCGCCTCTACACCGGGACCGGCGCCTTCGACATCGTCGGCCACCGCAAGTGGTGGTACGTGGTCTCGGCCCTGCTCGTGACGATCTGCGCGGTCTCGATCATCTGGAAGGGCTTCCACCTCGGTATCGACTTCGAGGGCGGCACCAAGCTGCAGATGCCGGCCGCCTCGACCAGCGGACCCATCAGCACCGACCAGGCCAGCGAGGTCTTCACCGACACCCTCGGCAAGGGGCCGGCGTCGGTCCAGCTTGCCGGCACCGGTGACTCGCAGACCGTGCAGATCCGCTCCGAGACGCTCACCCAGGACGAGATCGTCGAGGTCAAGCAGGCGCTGTTCGACGAGCTGCAGCCGGTCGGCACCGGTGGCCAGCCGAGTGCGGACGCGATCAGCGACAGCTCGGTCGGCGCCTCCTGGGGCGGCGAGATCAGCCGCCAGGCGCTCATCGCGCTCGTGGTGTTCCTGGTGCTGGTGAGCCTGTTCATCGGCTTCTTCTTCCAGCGCAACATGGCGATCGCCGCGATCATCGCGCTGTTCCACGACCTGATCATCACGGCCGGCGTCTACTCGCTGGTCGGCTTCGAGGTGAGCCCGGCGACCGTGATCGGTCTGCTGACGATCCTGGGCTTCTCGCTGTACGACACGATCGTCGTGTTCGACAAGGTGCAGGAGAACACCCGCGGCCTGCTCGGCCTGACCAGACGCACCTACGGTGAGGCCGCCAACCTCGCGCTCAACCAGACGCTCATGCGCTCGATCAACACCTCGCTGATCGCGGTGCTGCCGGTGCTCGGGTTGCTGGCGATCGGCGTAGGGCTGCTCGGCGTCGGCACGCTCAAGGACCTGGCCCTGGTGCAGGTCGTGGGCATCATCGCCGGCGCCTACTCCTCGATCACCCTGGCCACCCCGCTGCTGGTCGATCTGACGATGCGCAAACCGGCGTACCAGCAGCAGGCCCAGCGGGTGTACGCCCGGCGCGAGTCGCTGGCCCGCAAGGCCGCCCTCGGCACCGGGGCCGCCGCGCCGGTCGATGGCGCCATCGCACCCACGGCGACCGACGACGACGCCCTGTCGGCGGAGCTGCGCAGGGAGAAGGCGCTCGCCGCGGCGGCCAGCGTGCCGACCAGGGTCGGCAAGGGACCGCGCGAGCAGCGGCCCCACCGCGCCCGGCCTTCGGGCAAGACCGGCCGCCCGACCGGCAAGAAGCGCCGTTAGGCACGCACGCCGGTGCTGGCGAGAGTTCGCGAACTGATCCGGGACGTTGCGGACTTCCCCCAGCCCGGCGTGCTGTTCCGGGACCTGACGCCGGTGCTCGCCGACGCGCGGGCCTACCGCAGCATCGTCGACGGGCTCGCCGAGTTCGCCGCCGGGGCGGACATCGTGGTCGGCATCGAGGCCCGCGGGTTCGTCCTCGGCGGCGCCGTCGCGACGGCGCTCGGGCTCGGCGTGGTCGGCGTGCGCAAGCCGGGCAAGCTGCCGGTCGTGGCGCACCGGGCCGACTACAGCCTGGAGTACGGCAC
This sequence comes from Pseudonocardiaceae bacterium, assembly GCA_035707525.1. GTDB lineage: Bacteria > Actinomycetota > Actinomycetes > Mycobacteriales > Pseudonocardiaceae > DASSUA01. The sequence continues at coordinate 10,837 of DASSUA010000042.1, read as the reverse complement.
GGCGACGCTGGAACTGCCCGACCAGGTGCTGCCGGCGGGCAGCCGCGCCTACGTCGTCGACGACGTGCTGGCCACCGGCGGCACGCTGCGAGCGGCAGCCGACCTCGTCGAGCGGGCCGGTGCGACGGTCTCCGCGCTCGCCGTGGTGGTGGAGCTGGTGGAGCTGGCCGGCCGTTCCAACCTGCGGGAGCTGCCGCTGCACGCGCTGCTGTCTCTTTAGGCGGCGTTTAGGTGCGCGTCTAGCGCGGCGGCGCCTCCGGGCACGGCTGCGGGCTATTCTCGGGATGCCCAAGCCATCCCAGCCGGAGCGTGAGTGAGCCAGGAGACCCAACCCATCACCGACGAGGCGACCCCGACGCAGACGCCGCGGCCGCCGTCGGCGACCAGGCGCGTCCGGGCCAGGATCGCGCGGCGGATCACCGCGCAGCGCCCGGCCGCGGTCAAGCAGGTTCTCGAGCCGCTCGCCGCGGTGCACCGCGAGCTGCACCCCAAGGCCGACCTCGGGCTACTGCAGCGGGCGTACGACGTCGCCGAGGAGAAGCACCGCGGCCAGCGACGGATGTCGGGCGACCCGTACATCACCCACCCCCTGGCCACCTCGACGATCCTTGCCGAGCTGGGCATGGACACCACGACCCTGGTCGCCGCGCTGCTGCATGACACGATCGAGGACACCGACTACTCGCTGGCCAGGCTCGAGGCAGACTTCGGCGAGGAGGTCGCGCACCTGGTCGACGGCGTCACCAAGCTGGACAAGGTCAAGATCGGCGCCACGGCCGAGGCCGAGACGATCCGCAAGATGGTCGTGGCGATGGCCCGCGACCCGCGGGTGCTGGTGATCAAGCTCGCCGACCGGCTGCACAACATGCGCACGATGCGCTTCCTGCCGCCCGAGAAGCAGGCCCGCAAGGCCCGCGAAACGCTCGAGGTGTTCGCCCCGCTCGCGCACCGGCTCGGCATGGCGACCGTGAAGTGGGAGCTGGAGGACCTCGCGTTCGCGATCCTGCACCCGAAGAAGTACGACGAGATCGTCCGGCTGGTCGCCAACCGGGCCCCGTCGCGCGACGTCTACCTGCGCACCGTCACCGAGCAGCTGCACGCCCAGCTCGGCGGCGCCAGCATCGACGCCGCCGTCGAGAGCCGGCCCAAGCACTACTACTCGATCTACCAGAAGATGATCGTCCGCGGCCGGGAGTTCGACGAGATCCACGATCTGGTCGGCGTCCGCATTCTGGTCGACGACCTGCGTGACTGCTACGCGGCCATGGGCGTCGTGCACGCGCTGTGGCAGCCGATGCCCGGACGGTTCAAGGACTACATCGCCCAGCCGCGCTTCGGCGTCTACCAGTCCCTGCACACCACCGTGATCGGCCCGGACGGCAAGCCGCTCGAGGTGCAGATCCGCACCCGGGAGATGCACCGCACCGCCGAGTACGGCATCGCCGCCCACTGGCGGTACAAGGAGACCGGCGGCACCCACAACGGTCGCGCCGTCGACATCGACGAGATGGCCTGGATGCGCCAGCTGCTGTACTGGCAGCGCGAGGCCGCGGACCCGGGGGAGTTCCTCGAGTCGCTGCGCTACGACCTGGCCACCCGCGAGATCTTCGTGTTCACCCCCAAGGGCGACGTGATCACCCTGCCGACCGGCTCCACTCCGGTCGACTTCGCCTACGCCGTGCACACCGAGGTCGGCAACCGCTGCATCGGTGCCAGGGTCAACGGCCGGCTGGTCGCGCTGGAGCGCAAGCTCGAGAACGGCGAGGTCGTCGAGATCTTCACCTCGAAGGCCGAGGGCGCCGGGCCGTCGCGGGACTGGCTGTCCTTCGCCGCCTCCCCGCGCGCCAAGTCCAAGATCAAGCAGTGGTTCGCCAAGGAGCGCCGCGAGGAGGCCATCGAGGCCGGCAAGGACTCGATCGCCAAGGAGGTCCGGCGGGTCGGCCTGCCGCTGCAGCGCCTGGTGTCGGCCGACTCGATGGCGGCGCTCGCCCACGAGCTGCGCTACGGCGACCTCTCGTCGCTGTACGCCGCGGTGGGGGAGAGCCACCTGTCGGCCCGGCACGTCGTGCAGCGGCTGATGGCCCTGCTCGGCGGCGTGGAGGACGCCGAGGAGGAGCTCGCCGAGCGCGCCACGCCGTCGACCGTGCAGCGCCGCCGCGGCACCGCCGAGACCGGCGTCGTCGTCAGGGGCGCCGGCGACGTCTACACCAAGCTGGCCCGATGCTGCACTCCCGTCCCCGGCGACGCCATCCTCGGCTTCGTCACCAGGGGCGGCTCGGTCAGCGTGCACCGCACCGACTGCACCAACGCCGACGACCTGCGGGCCTCGCCGGAGCGGCTGGTCGACGTCGAGTGGGCGCCGTCCGCCTCATCGGTGTTCCTGGTCGCCATCCAGGTCGAGGCCCTCGACCGGCACCGCCTGCTGTCGGACGTGACCAAGGTTCTGGCCGACGAACGCGTCAACATCCTGTCCGCCTCGGTCACGACCTCCCGGGACCGGGTGGCGGTCAGCCGGTTCGCCTTCGAGATGGGCGACCCCAAGCACCTCGGGCACGTGCTCAAGGCGGTCCGCGCGGTCGAGGGCGTCTACGACGTCTACCGCGTCACCTCCGCCTCCTAGCCCTGCCTTCCCCTGCAGCCCTGCCTTCCCACTGCGGTACTTGGGGAGCTTCAGTTTCAAATGTGGAACTGAAGCTCCCCAAGTGGCGGTAGCTGTGGCGCAGCGGTGCGCTACTCGGCGACGGTGACGGTGGTGATGGTGGTGGGGAGCTTGGGCTTGCCGCCGCCCGGCGAGGGCTCCAGCGATCCGTCGTCGCCGGCGGCGCCGATCTTGTCGAGGACGACGAGGCCGGGCTCGGCGATCGTGCCGAACACGGTGTAGTCCGGTGGCAGGAAGGTCGTGCCGTAGACGAGGAAGAACTGGCTGCTGCCGGAGTTGGGGGCGCCGGTGTTGGCCATGGCTATCGCGCCGCGGGGGTAGACCGAGGCGCCGCTGGCCTGGGCCGGAGCCGGTTGCAGGTCGGTCGGCTTCTCGTCGGGGATGGTGAAGCCCGGCCCGCCGTTGCTGTCGGCGCCCTGACCGCCGCACTGGAGGACCTTGAAGTTGTCCTTGTGCACCAGGCGGTGGCACGCCGACCCGTCGTAGAACTTCGACTCGGCGAGGTGTACGACGCTCTGCACGGTGCACGGCGCCTTGGCCCGGTCGAGCGCGACCGGGATGTCGCCCTGGTCGGTCTTGAAGGTGACGGTGACCGTGCCGCTGTTGGGCGTCGGGTCCTCGTCCGGCGGCGGGTCGACCGGCTTGGCGGCCGGCTGGTCCGGCGTGACGGTGTACTTGCACGGCCCGTCGGTGGTCTCCGCCGCGGGCGTGGTCTCGGTGGGCGTGGCGCTCGGGCTCGTCTGGGCGGCGGCGTCGGTGTCGTCGTCGGAGGCGAGCCAGTAGATTCCGGCGACGGCGAGCAGCACGATCACGGCCGTGCCGGCCACGGCGAATATCCGCCGGCGCTTGGCCCTCACCGCACGGTTGGCAAGCTGGCGCTCCAGCTTGCGCTTGGCGGCTTGACGACGCTGCTCGTTGGTCGGCACCGGGCTACCCCTCCGAGGTCCTCGAACGGTGAACGCGTGCGGCAGTCTAGGGGCTGGGCTGTGAGCGCCACGTGGGTGTTCCCGGCTGAGCAGTAGAGGGCGTGCCGGACCCGGAGAAAGCGCGCGCCGCGCCCACTAGGCTGGATCGGTCAACTCCCGGTCTGCCTCGGAGGTCGCCGCGTGCTCGTCGACGGTTTCCCGTCCGGCTCGTTCGCCGCGAACTGCTTCGTGCTGGCGCCGGGGCCCGGCGAGGCCTGCGTGGTGATCGACCCCGGCCAGGACGCCGAGGAACAGCTCGCCGAGAGGCTGCGCAAGCACCGGCTCACCCCGGTCGCGGTGCTGCTCACCCACGGCCACTTCGACCACGTCTTCGCGGTGGCGCCCGTGTGCGACGGCAACGACATCCCGGCCTGGATCCACCCGTCGGACCGCCACATGCTGGCCGACCCGCTGCGCGGGATCAGCCCGGAGGCCCTGGCGCTGTTCGGCGGGCGGCTGCAGCTGCGCGAGCCGCGCGAGGTGCGTGAGCTCTCCGACGGTGCCCTGCTGGAGCTCGCCGGGCTGCGGCTGACGGTGGATCACACGCCGGGCCATACCGGCGGGTCGGTGGTGTTCCACGCCGGCACCGAGCAGGCCCGGCTGCTGTTCGCCGGGGACACCCTGTTCGCCGGTTCGATCGGACGCACCGACCTGCCGGGCGGCGACTACCAGCAGATCATGGAGTCGCTTCGCGCCAAGGTGTTGCCGCTCGCCGACGACACCGTCGTGCTGCCCGGCCACGGCCCCGCCACGACCATTGGCCGCGAGCGCGCCGCGAACCCGTTCCTGCAGGGGCTTGCCGCCGACGACGCGCGCCTGCCACGACGAAAAGGCTTGTAACCCGCGATGGCCACCTTCACCGCCCCCAAGGGCACGTTCGACCTGCTGCCGCCGGACTCCGAGGTCTTCCTCGCCACCAGGGACGCGTTGGCCGCCCCGGTGCGCCGGGCCGGCTACGGCTACGTCGAAACGCCCGTGTTCGAGGACACCGCCCTGTTCTCCCGAGGCGTCGGCGAGTCGACCGACATCGTGACCAAGGAGATGTACACGTTCGCCGACAAGGGCGGGCGTTCGCTGACCCTGCGCCCGGAGGGCACCGCCGGCGTCATGCGCGCGTTCGTCGAGCACCGGCTGCACGCCGGCCGGCTGCCGGCCAAGCTGTACTACTACGGCCCGAACTTCCGCTACGAGCGGCCGCAGGCCGGCCGGTACCGGCACTTCACGCAGGTCGGCGCGGAGGCGATCGGGGTCGACGACCCGCTGCTGGACGCCGAGCTGATCGCGCTCGCCGACGAGGCGTTCCGGTCCGCCGGGCTGACCGGCCACCGGCTGCTGCTGAACTCGCTCGGCGACGCCGAGTCCAGGCCGCGGCACCGCGAGGCCCTCGTGGCGTTCCTGTCCAGGCTCGATCTCGACGACGACACCAGGCGGCGGGTCGAGCTCAACCCGCTGCGGATCCTCGACGACAAGCGCCCCGAACTGCAGGCCGCCCTCGCCGAGGCGCCCACCTCGGTGGAGTTCCTGACCGGCGAGTGTCGAGCGCACTACGACGCGGTCCGCCAGTCGCTCACCGACCTGGGCGTGACCTGGACCGAGGCGCCACGCCTGGTGCGCGGGCTGGACTACTACACGAAGACCACGTTCGAGTTCGTGCACGACGCGCTGGGCTCGCAGTCGGCGGTCGGCGGCGGCGAGCGCTACGACGGGCTGTCGGCGAAGATCGGCGGGCCGGACCTGACCGGGGTCGGCTGGGCGCTCGGGGTGGACCGGGTGCTGATGGCGCTCAAGGCCGACGACCCGCTGCGGTGGGACGGCGTGATCGCCTCCGCCGGGCTCGACGTGTTCGTGGTCCCGATCGGCGAGGCGGCCCGGCGCCGCGCGGTCGTCGTCGCCAGGGATCTTCGTGACGGCGGCCTTCGGGCCGATGTCGCCTGGGGCGGGCGCGGGCTGAAGGGCTCGATGAAGGCCGCCGACCGTTCGGGCGCCCGGTTCGCCCTGGTGCTGGGCGACCGTGACCTGGCCGAGGGCACCGGGCAGCTGAGGGACCTGCTCTCCGGGGTGCAGCGCAAGGTGCCGCTGTCGGCCGGCGAGCTGGTGGCGGCGGTGCGAGGTTGATGGCCGAGCGGGTGGCGCTCGACCTGCTGCCGGTCGGCATCGTGCGGCGGCGGGCCCGGGGCGTAGCGCTGATGGCGCTGCTGCTGGCGGCGGCAGCCGGCGGGATCGTCGGCCTGGTCGGTGGGCGGTCGTCGGGGCTGGTCGCGGCGGCCGCGATCGGGCTGCCGCTGCTGCTGCTCGCGCTCGGCGAGGCGAGGCGCCGCACGTCGCTGGAGGGTTCGGTGGTCACCGTGCGCACGCTGGGCCGCCGCCGGGTCGACATCGCGGCCGCCGACCGGCGCGACCTGATGGTGTCCGAGGTCCGCGGCCAGTCGACCGTAAGCCTCCTGCTGGCCCAGCGACGCGGCCGGACCGTCACGGTGCCGTTGGCGATCTACACGCCGGTGGGCGGCATCGAGCTCGGCATACTCGGGCTGCGCCGGCTGGCCGATGCCCTCGCCGCGGTCACCGACGTGAACGCCCGGACGCTGTCGGCGCTGCTCGTCGCGCAGCTTCGGGCGGAGGCGCGCGGCGAGTCGCCGCTGGAGCGGCCGTTGCGGCTGGCGGCGGGGCTGGCGCCGGCCGGCCGGCTGCTGCGCAAGGTCAACGCCGGCCGGCTCGCCGCCCTGGTTTCCGAGCTGGGCTGAAGTCTTGTCAACGGCCACCGGCCGACGGCGCAGCGCTGAATCCGGCAGGTCCGCGATCAATCGACCACCGGCAGGGCCGCGTACAGGTCGACGGCGTTGCCGTCCGGGTCCCGCAGCATGGCGTAGCGCTGCCCCCAGAACGCGTCCCAAGGCTCCCTGTGGCCGTCGTAGCCGGCCCCCACGACCTCGGCGTACACCCGGTCGACCTCGGCCGGGTCTGCGCACTCGAAGGCCAGTGCCATGCGCGCGCTGCCCTGCGGTGGGGACCAGTGCGGATCGAGCGACCGAACCAGCTCGACCGAGTCCCACATCAGCCGCATGCCGCCGGCCAGCGTGCACTCGACGTGCTGCTCGGTATCTGCGGCGGCGGGCACGTCCAGGCCGAGGAGCCGGTAGAACGCCAGCGTGCGACCCATGTCGTTGACGATGATGCCGATCGCGTTGGGTGAAGGTGCCATGCCGTGCAACCTAACCCCACCGTACGACAGTTCTGTAAGCACTTGACGCTTCCTAGAACATATGTTCGACTACGCGATCGTGAGATGGCAGCGCCAGCGCATCGACCAGGACGCCCTGCTCGCCCTGCCGGGCATGCCGGGCCTGCTGCGCAGTGTCCGCACCCCCGAGTTCGCCGGCATGGTCTTCCACGAGGTGGCCGCCCGGTCGGCGCTCAACCGGGTGCCCTCGTCGTGGCTGCCGTTCGACTGGACGGTCAACCCGTACCGCGGTTGCGGCCACGCGTGCGCCTACTGCTTCGCCCGCAACAGCCACACCTACCTCGACTTCGACGCCGGCCGGGACTTCGACAGCCAGGTCGTGGTCAAGGTCAACGCGGCGGAGGTGCTCGACCGCGAGCTGCGCTCGCCGAGGTGGAACCGCGAACACGTCGCGATGGGCACCAATACCGATCCCTACCAGCGCGCCGAGGGCCGGTACCGGCTGATGCCCGGCATCATCGACGCGCTGGTCGCCAATGACACCCCGTTCTCGGTGCTCACCAAGGGCACGCTGCTGGCCCGGGACCTGCCGCTGCTGGTGGCGGCCGCGGAACGCGTCGAGGTTCGGGTGGGGGTCTCGATCGCGATGATCGACCACGAGCTGTCGGCATCCGTCGAGCCCGGCACGCCGAGCCCGAGGGCCCGGATCGAGCTGGTCCGAAAGATCACTGACGCCGGGCTGCGCTGTGGCGTGATGGTGGCGCCGGTGCTGCCCGGGCTGTCGGACTCGGTCGAGCAGCTCGACGCGCTGTTCGGCGAGCTGGCCGCGGCCGGCGCGAACGGCGTGACCGCCTTCGCCCTGCATCTTCGCCCCGGCGCCCGGGAGTGGTACCTGCGCTGGCTGGCCCGCGAGCACCCCGAGCTCGTGCCGCGCTACGAGGCGCTGTACGCCCGCGGCGCGAACGCCGGTCGCGGCTACCGCAACTGGCTTGCCCGCCAGCTCGGTCCGCTGCTGCGCAAGCATGGCCTGGACCGGGCAAGCGGCGGCGGGCCCTCCAGCCACCGGCCGCAACGCCCGGCGATGCCGCCGCCCCCGCGGCCCGCCATGGCGGAACAGCCGACCCTGCTGTGAGGAGGCGCAACCACCTATCCCGGTCGCCGGCCTGGTCGGGCCCGGGGAACAATGGCCACGGAGCCGCCAACGAGAAGAGAAGGAGATCCGGGCATCGTGATGCGCAGCCACGGCGCCGGCCAGCTTCGGGCCGAGCACGCCGACCAGACCGTGACGCTCACCGGCTGGGTGGCTCGCCGTCGCGACCACGGTGGCGTGATCTTCATCGACCTGCGCGACGCGACGGGGATCGTGCAGGTGGTGTTCCGTGAGGGCGAGATGGCGCAGCGGGCGCATCGGCTGCGCGCGGAGTTCTGCGTGCTGGTCACCGGCACCGTGCGCCGGCGCCCGGCCGGCAACGAGAACCCGGAGATCGCGACCGGCCAGGTCGAGGTCACCGCCGACGAGCTCGAGGTGCTGTCGGAGTCGGCGCCGCTGCCGTTCGCGCTCGACGAGCACATCGAGGCCGGCGAGGAGGTTCGGCTCAAATACCGCTACCTGGACCTGCGCCGCCCCGGGCCGGCACACGCGATGCGCCTGCGCAGCGAGGTGAACCGCGTGGCCAGGGCGGTGCTGCACGAGCGGGGCTTCGTCGAGGTGGAGACGCCAACGCTGACCCGCTCGACCCCGGAGGGGGCGCGCGACTTCCTGGTCCCGGCGCGCCTGCAGCCGGGCAGCTGGTACGCGCTGCCGCAGTCGCCGCAGCTGTTCAAGCAGCTGCTGATGGTCGGCGGCATCGAGCGCTACTACCAGATCGCCCGCTTCTACCGCGACGAGGACTTCCGGGCCGACCGCCAGCCCGAGTTCACCCAGCTCGACATCGAGATGAGCTTCGTCAGCCAGGAGGACGTGATCGCGCTCGGCGAGGCGGTCGTCGCGGCACTGTGGCGCGAGCTGGCCGGCCACGAGATCAAGCTGCCGCTCCGGCGGATGTCCTACGCCGAGGCGATGGCCCGGTACGGCACCGACAAGCCGGACCTGCGCTGCGAGCTGGAGCTGACCGAGCTGACCGACTACTTCGCCGACACGCCGTTCCGGGTGTTCCAGGCGCCGTACGTGGGCGCCGTGGTGATGCCGGGCGGGGCGAGCCAGCCTCGCAAGGTGCTTGACGCCTGGCAGGACTGGGCCCGCCAGCGCGGCGCGAAGGGGCTGGCCTACGTGCTGGTCAACGCCGACGGGACGCTCGGTGGCCCGGTCGCCAAGAACCTGTCGGAGGCTGAGCGCGAGGGCCTGGCCAAGGCAACCGGTGCGGAACAAGGCGACTGCGTGTTCTTCGGGGCCGGTGACCCGGCGTCGGCGCGGGCGCTGCTGGGCGCCGCCCGCATGGAGATCGCTCGCCGGTGCGGCCTGATCGACGAGTCGGCCTGGTCGTTCGTGTGGGTCGTCGACGCACCGCTGTTCGAGCCGTCCGGCACCGGAGGCGAGGTGGCGGTCGGGGCCGGCCAGTGGACGGCCGTGCACCACGCGTTCACCGCGCCGCACCCGCAGTGGGAGGACCGCTTCGACGAGGAGCCGCGGGCCGCCCTCGCGCAGGCCTACGACGTGGTATGCAACGGCAACGAGATCGGCGGCGGCTCGATCCGTATCCACCGCGCCGACATCCAACGCCGCGTCTTCAAGATCATGGGCGTCTCGGAGGCCGATGCGAACGAGAAGTTCGGCTTCCTGCTCGAGGCGTTCAAGTACGGGCCGCCGCCGCACGGCGGCATCGCGTTCGGCTGGGACCGCATCTGCATGCTGCTGGCCGGCGGGGAGTCGCTGCGCGATGTGATCGCGTTTCCGAAGACCGGCGGCGGGTTCGACCCGCTCACCGGTGCGCCCGCGCCGATCACCCGGCAGCAGCGCAGGGAGGCCGGCGTCGACGCGGTGCCGTCAGGCGAGAAGATCTCTGGCGAAATGGTGAGCAGGACTAACCAATAGGCGACCGCGACCGGATATGGTCGGCCGCGATGCCCGTCGACACCGAGAGCCCCCTGTCCGGCAGTGGGGACATCCGCCACACCATCACGGCTGCGGAGCGCCTGCTCTCCCGCTGGTGTGGCGCTAGCGTGCGCCTGAGTGACCCCGAAGACCTCGGCGGGGCGGCCCGCTCGGTGGTGCTGCGGGTGCGGGTCGGGGACAACCCGTTCTCGCTGCCGCGAACGGTCGTGCTCAAGCGCAACATCGCGACGGTGATGGACGGCGAGGCGGACCCGTTCGCGCACGAGGCGGCGAGCTGCCGGCTGCTCACGGCGGTCCAGCCGGCCGACCCCGTCGGGCCGGAGCTGATCGCCCACGATCCCGGCGAGCGGCTGCTGGTGATGGAGGACCTCGGCCGGGCCGCGACGCTCGCCGAGCAGCTGCTCGGCAACGACCCGAGGGCCGCCGAGCGCGGGCTGCTGGCGTGGGCGCGCTCGCTCGGGCGGCTGCACGCGGTGACCGCCGGCCGGGAGGCCGATTTCGGCGCGCTCATGCGCCGGCTCGGCGCCCGAACCTGGCATGACCCGGTCGCCCCCGACGCCAGGCGGGCGCTCGCCGAGCTGCCCGAGCTGCTGGCCACCGAGCTCGGCGTGCGAACCGGGGCGGCCGCGGCCGAGCGGGCCAGGGCCAGCGCCCGGCTGCTCGGTGGGCCCGGCTACCGCGCGTTCAGCCCGTCCGACCTGTGCCCCGACAACAACCTGGTGACCGGCAACGGCGTGCGGTTCCTCGACTTCGAGTGGGGCTGCATTCGCGACGTCACGCTCGACGTCGCCTACCTCCGGGTGCCGTTCCCGTCGTGCTGGTGCGTGTTCGCGCTGCCGACCGGGATGGCGGACGTGATGCTGACGTGCTGGCGGTCCGAAATCGCCGACGTGTGGCCGGCGTTGACCGACGACGACATCCTGCTGCCGCGGCTGGCCGACGCGCAGCTGCTGTGGACGTGGCTGTCGACGTGGTGGCTCATG
>DASSUA010000041.1:0-7466 GCA_035707525.1 Pseudonocardiaceae bacterium | reverse complement strand
GAGTGCCCTCGCGGCGGCACGCCGGTCAGCGCGAAGCTCACGACCGCCGCGAGCTGCCACGCATCGGAGGCCGGCCCCGGCGGCCGGCCCGAGGCGATCTCCGGCGGCAGAAAATCCGGGGTGCCGACGACCAGCCCGGCGGCGGTCAGCGTCACGTCACCGGCGGCCCGCGCAATCCCGAAGTCGATCAACCGCGGGGCGCCGTCGTCGGCGATGATGATGTTGGACGGTTTGACGTCGCGGTGCAGCACGCCCTTGGCGTGGGCGGCAAGCAGGGCGCCGGCGAGCGTGTACCACAGCCGGGCGGCGCCCGCGTCGTTGAGCCGGCCCTCCGCGACGACCTCGCCGAGGGGGCGGCCGGGCACGTACTCCATGACGATCGCCAGCCCGCCGCCGTCGAGGTCGTCGACGATGTCGTAGATCCGCACGCAGTTCGGGTGGTGCACGGCGGCCAGCGCCCTGGCCTCCCGCTGGATCCGCTGCTCGGTCTCGGCGCTGTGCGCGGTGGCCACCTTGACCGCGACCGTGCGCGCGAGCTTGGTGTCCATGGCCAGCCACACCTGCCCGAAGCCCCCGGAACCGAGCCGCCGGATGCGCTGGAAGCGCGAGCTGGGCAGCATCGCCGTCTGCTCGGCGCCCCCGTCGTCCTCGGACTCCGCCGCGAGGTCCGCCTTGGCGGCGGCGATCGCCTGCTGCAGGGTCGCCGGCAGCGGGCCGGGCTCGGCCGCCAGCCGGGGCGCGACCGCCCGATCGGTCGCGGCGTCGGCGACGGCCCGTTCGGCGTTCAGGCGCAACCGGTCGGCCGCGGAAGCCGGCGTGGTGTGGGCGAGCGGCTGGCCATGCTGGGCGCCCGGCGAGATCCCCGATGGGCCCGGGGCCGGGTTGCCGTGCGAGACGAGCGTCGGCGGCATCGGGCGGGCGGGCCACGGCGGGGGCGGCTGGTACGGCGGCACCTGCGGCTGCTGCTGGGACCATCCGGGCTGCGGCGCCTGGCCCGGGTAGCCGCCCTGCGCCGGATACCCGGCGGGCGACCGGTCCCGCGACCGATCCCGGCGGCCGGCGGAGTTGATCACGTTCCAGCTCGGCGCCCCGACCAGCAGCACCCCGATGACTCCGACCATGGCGACCGGCACGAAGCCGAGCCACAGGTGCGCCACGACCGAGACGCTCAGCGGCGCCGTGCCGAACGCGAGCAGCAGCACCGGCAGCCAGAACAGCCGCGCCGGCCACTTCGGTCCGCGCCGAAACGCCGCACGGGCCTGCAGGTAGACGAACAGCAGGGTCAGCAGCGGCGCCGCGACCGCCACCAGCCCGGTGATCACCGCGCGGATCCCGCTGCCGCTCAGGTCGCCGATCGCGGCCCGCACCGACACGGCGTCGCCGAGGTAGGTCACCTGCGGCACCTGGTCCGGGCAGAACGCCAGGGGCAGGGTCCCGGTCTGGTCGTCCAGACCGACCGGCGCCCCCCGCGCGGCGCCGCGGAACACCTCCGAGGTCGCGCTGAACGCCCACAGCGGCAGCGCCCCGACCAGCAGGAAGCCGATCGTGGAGAAGACGAGCAACGGCGCCGCCTCGTACCGGTTACCGGTCGCGTGCCGGATGGCCGCCACCACCATCGCGCCGATCATCGGCAGCAGCCCGAACACCGCGCCGCACACGGTCGTGGCCCACGCCCAGTCGCCCGGGCACGTGTAGGGCGCGTTCGAGCTGTGCAGCTCGGAGAGCAGCCGGCCGATCAGCTCGAGCACCTGGCGCCTCCACTCCGGGACCCCACCTTGCGCTTCAGGCAGTCACCGTAGGCGCCGGTGCGGACCGGCAGCCACCGAAGCGCGCGCTCGATGCCGTGCCGTGACCATGACGGTGTCCATGGTCACAGCCATGGCCGGTCAGCTCCGGGCTGATTCGACGAGCCGCGCGACGACCTCGCCCGCCGGCACGTCGGTGCGCTCACCGCTTCGCCGGTCCTTGACCTCGACGACCCCGTTGGCCAGGCCACGGCCGACGACGAGGATCGTCGGCACCCCGATCAGCTCGGCATCGGCGAACTTCACCCCGGCGGTCGCCGTGCGGTCGTCGAGCAGCACCCGGACCCCGGCCGCGTCCAGCTCGGCGGCCAGCCGCTCGCCACCGGCGCGCACCGTCTCGTCCTTGCCGGCGACCACGATGTGCACGTCGGCCGGGGCGACCGCCCTCGGCCAGACCAGGCCGAGCTCGTCGTGGTGCTGCTCGGCGATCGCGGCGACCGCCCTGGACACCCCCACGCCGTAGGAGCCCATCGTGATGCGCACCGGCCTGGAGTCCGGCCCGAGCGCGTCCAGGCCCATCGCGTCGGCGTACTTGCGGCCGAGCTGGAAGATGTGCCCGATCTCGATGCCGCGGGCCGCGACGAGCGGGCCGGCGCCGTCCGGCGACGGGTCGCCCTCGCGCACGTCGGCCGCCTCGACCGTGCCGTCCGGCTCGAAGTCACGCCCGCACACCAGGTCGACCACGTGCCGGTCGGCTTCGTCCGCCCCGGTCACCCACGCCGTGCCGGGGACCACGCGGGGGTCGACCAGGTACCGCACGCCGTTCGCGGCCAGGGCGCGCGGACCGATGTACCCGCGGACCAGGAACGGGTAGCGGGCGAATTCGGCCTCGTCGAGCACCGCGACCTCGGCCGGCGCGAGCGACGCCTCCAGCCGCTTGAGGTCCACGTCGCGGTCGCCGGGCACGCCGACGGCCAGCGGCTCCCATTCGGTCGCGCCCGGCAGCCTGGTCTTGACCATGACGTTCTTGAGCGTGTCGGCCGCGGTGAACTCGCGCCCGACCCCGGCAGGTCCCACGCCGCCGGCGGTGCCGGCAGATCCCACACCGCCGGCAGGTCCAACGCCGCCGGCGGCGTTGAGGAAGTCGACCAGGGTCTGGATGGTCGGAGTGTTCGGGGTGTCCAGCACCCGAGCGGGCGGCTTGTCGTCGATCCGCTGCGGCGGCGGCGCCGGCGTCACGACCGCCTCGACGTTGGCGGCGTAACCGGACTCCAGGCATCGCACGTAGGTGTCCTCGCCGATCGGGCACGGCGCCAGGAACTCCTCCGACGCCGACCCGCCCATCGCCCCCGACATCGCCGACACGACGTGGTAGGTCAGCCCGAGCCGGTCGAACATGCGGATGTAGGCGTCGCGGTGCAGCTCGTAGGAGCGCTTGAGGCCCTCGTCGTCGAGGTCGAACGAGTACGAGTCCTTCATGAGGAACTCGCGGCCGCGCAGGATCCCGGCGCGCGGGCGCTCCTCGTCGCGGTACTTGTTCTGGATCTGGTAGAGGATCACCGGGTAGTCGCGGTACGAGCTGTACTCGCCCTTGACCATCAGGGTGAACATCTCCTCGTGGGTGGGACCGAGCAGGTAGTCGGCGGCCTTGCGGTCCTTGAGCCGGAACAGGTTCGGGCCGTACTCGGTCCACCGGTGGGTCGCCTCGTAGGGCTCGCGCGGCAGCAGCGCCGGGAAGTGCACCTCGTGCGCGCCGATCGCGTCCATCTCCTCGCGCACGATGCGCTCGACGTTGCGCAGCACCCGGTAGCCCAGCGGCAGCCAGGAGTAGATGCCCGGGGCGACCCGGCGCACGTAACCGGCGCGGACCAGCAGCCGGTGGCTCGGCACCTCGGCGTCGGCCGGGTCCTCGCGCAGGGTCCGCAGGAACAGCGACGACATCCTGGTGATCACTTGGGGGGTGCTCCTCGCTCGGCGGGTGGACGCGATGGGCGGCAGCTTAGTTGCCGCCCAGGACCCCTTGCCGGCGGAAGGCGTCCTGCTAGCCGATGGTGCGCCCGTAGCTCGTAGCGCGCTCGGTGACCACGAAACCGGCCCGTTCGTACAGGCCGAGCGCACCGGTCGCGTTGCCGGTGTCGACGCCGAGCGACGCCCGCTCGAACCCGTGCTCGCGGCAGGCGGCCAGCACGTTGGTCAACAGGGCCGAGGCGACACCCCGGCCCCGCCACGGTGGGCGGGTGCCCACCGTGCCTATCCACGCCTCACGAATGCCGGTCGCCGCCGTGTCGGCGTCGTGCTCGTAGGTGAGCACGTAACCGGCGAGTAGGTCGCCGTCCCACAGCACCATCGAAACGGCCGGCCGGAACCCCCTGGCCCCGGAAACCCATTGCCGCCAGAAGTCGCGGTCGCGCTCGGCGCTGCCCCAGTGCCCGGCAAACGCCTCGTTGTGCGCCAGCCGGACCAGCTCGTCGGTGGCCGGGTCGTAGCCGGCGAGGCGCAGCCCGGCCGGCACCGGCAGGGCCTCGACCGGGCGGCTCAGGTCCAGGTCCATCTCGTACCACCAGCGGATCGGCCGCATCCCGGTCCCCTCGGCAAGCGCCCTGACCCCCGCATTTCGGTCGTTGACGTAGATGACCAGCTCGGCCGGCCGTGCCGGGGCGTACCGGTCGCGCAGTTCCTCGGCCCGCTCCGCGGCACCGGCCAGGACCTGGCCGCCGATCCCACGGCGGCGGAAGTCCGGGTCCACGCAGCCGTCGACCTGCACGCGGTAGAGGCCGTCGGCCGGGGTTGCCCGCCCGCGGACCAGCCCGTAGGCGACGAGCCGGTCGCCGGCCCACGCGGCGATCGTGTCCTGCGCTGCGTCGAGCGACGGATCCTCGAGCTCCTCGGCGAGGTCCTCGGCGCTGTAGTTCTCCCCCGTGCGGTCGACCTGTTCGGCCCGCCGCAGCAGCCGCGCCCACGGCTCGACGTCCGACGCGGTGATCGGGCGCCAGATGAGCGTGGCGACTCCACCAGCCTGCATGGCCGCGACGCTACTGACCTGGGCACCCGCAGCCGTAACGAATTTCGGTTGCCGCCCTCGGTAGGGCTGGGGCACGCTTGCCGTCGTTGCCACGGGCGCCGCGAGAACGCGCCCGTCGAGGCGGAAGGAGGCGCCGAGATGTACGCCATTGTCCTGCGGCCGGTGTCTAGCCCGTCCGCCCACTCACCCGCCGGCTGACCGCAACTGACGTCTCGGCAGCACGGCGGGCCCTTTCTCAGGAGAAACCCATCGTGCGCGAGGAGCGTATGCGCCGCGGAAAGCGGCGATTCGACGACGACGACCGCGGCTTCGCCGATAAGCGCCGTGCCCTGGCCACCCGCCGGCCGCCCACCGTGGACGAAGCCGGCGCCCCGGAGGTCGGGGACCGGTGGTCCACCTGGGACGACGGACAGCACGGTCCGCAGCCCCACCCACGCTGGCTGGTGACCGAGCTGGCCGCGGTGGACACCGAGCTCGGCGTGCTCAAGACCGGCAAGGAGGCCGACGTCCACCTGATCGAGCGGGCCGTTCCCGGCACCGACCAGGCGTGCGTGCTGGCCGCGAAGCGGTACCGGGGCGCGAACCACCGGCTGTTCCACCGGGACTCCGGGTACCTGGAGGGGCGGCGCGTGCGCAAGTCGCGCGAGCTGCGCGCGATGGCCAACCGCACCGCGTTCGGCCGCGACGTGATCGCCGCGCAGTGGGCGGTCGCCGAGTTCGCCGCGCTGAGCAGGCTGTGGCTGCTCGGCGCGCCGGTGCCGTACCCGGTGCAGCTGGCCGGCACCGAACTGCTGCTGGAGTTCATCGGCCTGGCCGACGGGCAGGCGGCGCCGCGGCTGGCGCAGCTGCGCCCGGCGCCCGACGAGCTGCGCGACCTGTGGCGGCAGCTGGTCGACGCCATGGCGCTGATGGCCGGGCACGGCCTGACCCACGGTGACCTTTCGGCCTACAACCTGCTCGTGCAGGACGGCCGGCTGGTGCTGATCGACCTGCCCCAGGTGGTCGACGTGGTGAGCAACCCGGGTGGCCTGAAGTTCCTGGAACGCGACGTTCGCGTGATCACCGGCTGGTTCGCCGCCCGAGGGCTGGAACCGGAGGTCGCCGACGCCGCGGCGCTGTTCGAGCTGCTGCGCGCGGAGGCCGGCTTGAGCTGAGTTATTCGAAAGGTGGGTGCGGGTCCGTTGGAGGGCCGGTGTCTGTCGGCTGGTGGCCGGCGTGGTTCATGATCGTCGCGTGACGCGCGGCGGAAGCGTCGGCTCATGGCGTCAGACCAGTTTCGCCGGTCGTCGAGGAACGCCGCCAGCATCGCCGGGGCGAAGTACACCGTGCTCACGTGCCTGCGCTGGATCGGCTCCGACGGGTGCCCGGTGACCGATCGCATGCACGCGGTCACGTATCGGTGCCGGATTCACTACTGCGCGGCCGGCTGGGGGGACCGTCACCGGCTCCACGCGGCCCACTCCGTCCAAGATCACTGAAAGTGTGGGCTCACCGTGCACTTTGGCGCCCACCCTGCATGGTGAGTTCACACTTTCAGTGATCTTGGACGCTTCATGGCCGATCATCTGTCTACCGCCTCCTCGGTGGCTTGATCATGGTCGTGGTTTCGCTGGGCGGTTCATGCCTTGCCGGGATCGGGCCGTGGGCTGGGGGTGTGAAGGTCGAGTTGATCAGCCGCTGGTGGGGTGCCGCGCCGGAGCTGATCTGTCGCTCATTGAGGGTCCGGGGGTGCGGCCCAATGCCAGGGAGATGAGCGGCTTCGGGCGGTGGTCCGGTCTTCCCGCCGTGGTCACTTCGAGTGACCGCGTGCGGCTGGGTGGCTGGTTGGTGTGGGCGTGTTCGGCGCGGCGTGCCCGGCCAAGCCGCCGGGTCACCACCATGCCCTCAACCCGAAATCACGCACGCACACACCACGAAGATCACCACAGGCTCACGCCAGCCCATCGAACAGCCTCATCTCCCTGGCATTGGGGTGCGGCCCGGCGGTGTCCCTGGTCGGGCAGCCGCAGGCGAGCCCCGGCGTGGTTGCCGGTGGTGAGGGTTGTGGTGGTCGGTGGGCGAGCGGCGTAGTTGATCACGAAGTGGTCGCCCATGTGGATCGATTCAGCAGGGCGGTAACTTCGTGATCAACGGGGTTGGCCGGCATCGGCGACCGGGTGCGGTCGCTGAGGGTGCCAGGTCGGGAGTGGCGGGGGTAGGGGCATGGTCCCTGCAGAAGGGCCGCACCCAGCGACGATCATGGGCCGTCGAGCCGATCACGAAGGGCGGCCCGCCCCGGTCGTGAGCGCTGCCAACGATCTCACCACCGTCGTGGGCACCGCTCGGTTCACCATGATCGTCGTGGGGTGCGGTGAGCCGCGCTGAGCGGCGGCCGCCGTTGAGCGAAGGGCGCCTTCGGCAAACCTATCGAGTCAAGGCGCCCTTCGTTCAACCAGGCGAAGGCCGGCGAAGGTGGGCCGCTACAGGGCAGAGCGGAGGCGGGGAGGACGGGGTCCTCCAAGAGAGCCGCACCAAACGACGATGGGTATGGCTCTTCTGGAGGGGCGGGTGCCTTTGTCGGGGTGCCGGGCGTCGTGATCGTCGTTGGGTGTGGCCCTGCTGGAGGGCCTGGTGCCCGTTGGCTGGCTGTCACCGGTCCGCGATGGGCACAACCCGTTCATGATCACCGAAAGTGTGAGCTCACCATGCACTCCCGAGCC
>DASSUA010000040.1:0-6371 GCA_035707525.1 Pseudonocardiaceae bacterium | reverse complement strand
GAGGCCGGCTAATCGTCGACGCTGTTGACGCTGCCGCTGCGCCCTCTACCGGAAACACGACTTCACACCGGTACGCGCCAACCCGCGTCGGCTCGTCTCAAGATCGCTACCGCCCGTCAAGATCCGCACGCCAGAGCACGTAGCAGGTGCCCGGCGACCACGTCCACCCGAGCTATGAACAGCGAATCGATACCCGCCCGCGCGCCTCCATGCAACCGGACCGTCCGGGAGGGGTCTCCCAAGACACCGGTTCATGCCACGCGACGCTTCCAAGATCGCCGGCGAGGGTCCACAGTGGCCTCAGAACGCACAAAAGGCCAGGTCAGAGACCTAGCCTTTCATGTAGCCCCGACGGGATTTGAACCCGCGCTACCGCCTTGAGAGGGCGGCGTCCTAGGCCGCTAGACGACGGGGCCAAGACGACGGCAACAAGACCGCTTGTCCGCTGGGGTACCAGGACTCGAACCTAGACTAACGGAGCCAGAATCCGTCGTGCTGCCAATTACACCATACCCCACAGGCGCCTCAGGGCTTTCAACCGGGTGGCCGGTCGTGACCTTCAGGCACGGTCGACGATGTTAGCCGACGGCCAGGGCTGGCGGCGAACCGGCTGGTCAGGCGGCTAGGCCGGCCACGAGGCCGGGGAGTTCGGTGAGCTGGTTGATCACGTGGACGCCGGCTGGGGCGGGGGTGCCGGATAACGAGCGGTCGAGCCAGACACCGTTGAGACCGGCCTCAGAGGCGGCGACGGCGTCGACATCGAGCCGGTCGCCGACGTGGACGGCCTGGTGGGGGGCGATTCGCAGGCGGTGGCAGGCCAGCCGGAAGATGCGGGCGTCGGGTTTGGCGACGCCGACCTCGTCGGCGATGACCACGAGATCGAAGGCGTCGACCAGGCCGACGGCGGCGAGTTTGCCGCGCTGGTGGGGGCCGGCGGCGTTGGTGATGACGGCGAGCATGACGCCGGCGGAGCGCAGCAGGTGCAGGCACGGGGCGACGTCGTCGTAGAGGCACCAGGCGCGCCGCATGGCGGCGGCGCGGCGGGCCTCGCGGTCGGCGACTTCGGCGTCGCTGAGCATCTCCCCCAGTTCGGCGAGAAACGCCCTGGTGCGCTGCAGGCGCATGGTATGGAAGTCGATCTCGCCATCGATGAAGCGGCCGTGGTGCTGCTCGGTGAGCTCGAACCAGCGCGAGTAGCACCGCCAGCCTTCGTCGGGCCCGATGAGTTCGGTGAGGCCGGCCAGCGCCGAGTGGCTGCAGTCGACGAGGGTGTCGTCGACATCGAGGCACACGGCGCGCACGCTGCCAGCGGAAAGGTTCGCGGAGGGGGGGAGGTTGAGATGTTGCCCGCGGAGCAATGTCGGGGTTTGCACCGTCACCCGAGGGAGGCTAGGCCCACGTTTCGGCGTGTCGATTACGCCGAGTAGGTGAGGTTTTAACTACTGGCACGATCAAGACCAAATGCGGACGCGGCCTTACGCAGCCGTTGGAGGGAACGGTCACGTCCGAGCAGCTCAATCGATTCGTACAGCGGCGGCGAGACGGTACGGCCGGTGATCGCGACGCGGACCGGCGCGAACGCCTTCCTGGGCTTGAGGCCGAGCCGGTCGATGAGCGACTCCTTGAGGGCGTGCTCGATGTCCCCGGTGCGCCAGCCGGACAGGCCGGCGAGCGACTCGATGGCGGCGTCGAGCACCGGGGCGGCGTCGGCGTCGAGCACCTTGGCCGCCGACATCGGCTCCGGGGCGAACGTCTCCTCGTCGACGAACAGGAAGCCGAGCAGGCCGGCGGCGTCGGAGAGCACGACGCAGCGCTCGATCACCAGCGGCGCGGCTCGCTCGACGAGCTCGCGCTGGGTCGCGGTGGGCGGGTCGGCGATCAGGCCGGCGGCGGCCAGGTACGGCAGGATCCGCTCGACGAACTCGCCTTCCGGCAGCGCCCGCAGGTGTTCGGAGTTGATGGCCTCGGCCTTCTTGAGGTCGAAGCGGGCCGGGTTCCTCGACACCCGGCTCACGTCGAACGCCGCGATCAGCTCGGTGACGCTGAACACGTCGCGATCGTCGGCAATGGACCAACCGAGCAGCGCCAGGTAGTTGAGCAGCCCTTCGGGCAGGAAGCCGCGCTCGCGGTAGCCGAAGAGGTTGGACGTGGGGTCGCGCTTGGACAGCTTGCGGTTGCCCTCGCCGGTGACCAGCGGCAGGTGGCCGAACCGGGGGACGAAGCCGGTGACCCCGATCCGCCGCAGCGCCGCGTAGAGGGCGAGCTGCCGCGGGGTCGAGGGCATCAGGTCCTCGCCGCGCACCACGTGGGTGATCCGCATGAGCGCGTCGTCGACGGGGTTGGTCAGGGTGTAGAGCGGGTTGCCGTCGCCGCGCACGAGCACCGGGTCCGGCACGGTGCCGACCCGGAACGTGATCTCGCCCCGGACCAGGTCGTCCCACGACAGGTCGGCGTCGGGCATCCGCAGTCGCAGCACCGGCCGCCGCCCCTCGGTGCGGAACAGCTCGCGCTGCGAGTCGCTGAGCGTGCGGTCGAAGCCGTCGTAGCCGAGCTTGGGGTCGCGCCCGGCGGCACGGTGCCTGGCCTCGATCTCCTCGGGGGTGGAGAACGACTCGTAGACCTCGCCCGCGGCGAGCAGCCTGGCGGCGATGTCGGCGTAGATCTCCCGCCGCTCGCTCTGCCGGTAGGGGCCGTGCGGGCCGCCGACGTCGGGGCCCTCGTCCCAGTCGAGGCCGAGCCAGCGCAGCGCGTCGAGCAGCATCAGGAACGACTCCGGCGAGTCGCGGGCGGCGTCGGTGTCCTCGATGCGGAACACGAACTGGCCGCCGTGGTGCCGGGCGTGCGCCCACGAGAACAGCGCTGTCCTGATCAGGCCCACGTGCGGCAGCCCGGTCGGCGACGGCGCGAAGCGGGTCCGCACGGCGTCCGGCTTCTCGGTGGTTCCGGTCACAGCGGGCCAGCCTAACGAGTCCACGGGTTGACGGCGCCGCAATACCGGGAGCATCCTGACTTTATTCATCGAATGTTGAAAAGAGCGGTGAAATTGGAACGCACGGGATGCTGTGTGGTCGGCGGCGGGCCGGCCGGGATGATGCTCGGGCTGCTGCTGGCCAGGGCCGGGGTCGAGGTGACGGTGCTGGAGAAGCACGCCGACTTCCTGCGCGACTTCCGCGGCGACACGGTGCACGCCTCGACGCTGACGCTGCTGGACGAGCTGGGGTTGGGCGAGCGGTTCGCCCGCATGCCGCACCGGCTGCTGCAGCGGTTCCAGGTGCAGCTGGACCAGGGCGTGGCGCCGGTGGCGGACCTGCGCCGGCTGCCCGGGCGGCACAAGCACATCGCGCTCGTGCCGCAGTGGGACCTGCTTGACCTGCTGGCCGACGCGGCGAGGGCCGAGCCCACGTTCCGGCTGCGGATGAGCACCGAGGTGACCGGCCTGCTGCGAAGCGCGGGCGCGGTGACCGGGGTGGCGTACCGGACCGCGGACGGCACGACCGGACAGCTGGCCGCCGACCTCGTGGTCGCCGCGGACGGCCGCTCGTCGACGGTGGGCGCGGCCGCCGGCCTCGTGCCGCGCGAGTTCGGCGTGCCGATGGACGTGTGGTGGTTCCGGCTGCCGCGCTACCCCGGCGACCCGGAGGGCGGCGTCGCGCGGTTCGGGTCCGGCCGGGGGGTGGTGCTGATCGACCGCGGCGACTACTTCCAGACCGCGTTCCTGATCCGCAAGGGGATGGACGCCAGGCTGCGCGCGCAGGGCATCGAGACGCTCTACGAGCAGCTCACCGGGCTGGTGCCGTGGCTGGCCGACCGCGTGCACTCGGTCGGCGGCTGGGACGAGGTCAAGCTGCTCACCGTCGCGCTGAACCGGCTGCGCCGCTGGTACGGGCGCGGCGTGCTGTGCATCGGGGACGCGGCGCACGCGATGTCGCCGGTCGGGGGCGTCGGCATCAACCTGGCGGTGCAGGACGCCGTCGCGACCGCCCGGATCCTCGCCGAGCCGCTGCTGCGGCGCGGCCGACCGCCGCGACGGTCGCTGGCTCGCGTGCAGGCCAGGCGCTGGCTGCCGACCGCGGTGACGCAGGCGGCGCAGCGCGCGGTGCACAAGGTGCTGCTCGGCCGGGCGCTCGCCGGCGAGATCGAGCTGACGGGCACCGGTGGCGCGGTGCCGCGCCCGGTCCGGCTGCTGCAGCGGTTCCCGGTGCTGCAGACGGTCCCCGCCTACGTGGTCGCGATCGGGTTGCTGCCGGAGCACGCGCCGGCGTCAGCCCGCCGCGACGGCCCTGGCCTCGACCGGGTTGCGCAGCGTGCCGATGCCCTCGACGGTGACCGCGACGGTCTGCCCGGGGGCCATCGGGCCGACCCCGGCGGGCGTGCCGGTCAGGATCACGTCGCCGGGCAGCAGCGTCATCACCGCGGAGATCCAGGCGACGAGGGCGCCGACGTCGTGCAGCAGCAGCGAGGTGCGTGAGTCCTGCCGCACCTGACCGTCGAGCTCGGTGCGCAGGGCGAGGTCGGACGGGTCGACGGCGGTGTCGATCCACGGGCCGAGCGGGCAGAAGGTGTCGTGACCCTTGGCCCTGGTCCATTGCCCGTCGGCCTGCTGCTGGTCGCGCGCTGTGACGTCGTTGGCGACGGTGTAGCCCAGCACGACGCCCGCGGCGCGCGCGGCCGGCACGTCCCGGCACGGCGCGCCGATCACGAGCGCCAGCTCGCCCTCGTAGTCGACCCGCGCCGAGTCCGGCGGCAGCCTGATCGCGGCGTTCGGGCCGATCACCGACGTGGACGGCTTCAGGAAGATCACCGGTGACGCCGGGGCCTCGCCGCCCATCTCCTGCGCGTGGTCGGCGTAGTTCTTGCCGACGCAGACGATCTTGGTCGGCAGGGTCGGGGCGAGCAGCCTGACGTCGGCCAGCGGCCAGCTACGGCCGGTGAGCCGGACTGGGCCGAACGGGTGCTCCTCGATCTCCGCGGCGACCTGCTCGCCGCCTGGACCGGCCTCGACCGTGGCGAAGGCGACGCCTTTCGGGTGGGCAATTCGGGCGATTCGCACCCCCGGATCGTTTCATGGCGAAGCGGGCAGTGTTCCAGCAGATGAAACCGCGAGTAGGCCGCGCTGGTTACACAGAGCGTCCATCTGGTCGCTGGCCGTCATACATACGCCGTTCTTAGCGTTGATTTGACGGATCGGCTGGACAGGAAGGACGGAGTATGTTCCAACATTTACGCTCCCGCGGTATTCGAGCGCTGCTGGTAGGTGCCGCCGCCGTGGTGGCGCTACCGATGGGCCTGCCGAGCGCGTCGGCGGACTCGGTTCGGATACCGACCGGCTTCGAGCCGGTCGTGGCCGAGACGGCCGCCCAGGGCCTCGGCCAGCAGAGCGGCCTGGACCGGGCGACCGCGATGGAGCGGTTGGGCACGCAGGCGACCCGGGTCGAGCTGGGCGAGCGGCTGGTGAACCAGCTCGGCGCCAGCGCCGCTGGCATGTGGCTCGACCAGCAGGCGGGCACGGTCGTGGTCAACGTCGTCGACGAGCAGGCGGCGGCGAAGGTGCGCGCGGCCGGCGCGGCGGCGCAGGTCGTCTCGCGCACGACGGCGCAGCTGGAGGCGATCCAGAACCAGCTGCTCAACGGCCAGCCGACCAACACCACGGTCGGCATCGACGTCAAGGCCAACCAGATCGTCGTGCAGGTCGGCAAGGGCGCGGTCGCCGGCCGGCTGATCGCGGCCGCCGCGAAGTTCGGCTCCGCGGTGCGGGTCGAGCACGTCAACGGCTCGTTCAGCACGATGATCTCCGGCGGCTACCCGATCGTCGGCTCCGGCGGCGGCCGTTGCTCGCTCGGGTTCAACACCACCGGGAACACCGGCGTCACCGCGGGCCACTGCACGCAGGGCATCCCGCAGTGGTGGGAGGGCTGCTGTGGCGGCGGCTACTACGGCCCGTCCGTCGGCATCAGCTTCCCCGGCAACGACTTCGGCCTGATCCGCAACGACGGTGGCCTGTACCAGCCTGGCAACGTCTACCTCTACAACGGCGGCTACCAGGACATCAGCGCCGCCCTGAATCCGTACTACGGGCTCTACGTCTGCAAGAGCGGCAGCACCACGGGCCTGACCTGTGGTTACGTCTACGCGACCAACGTGACGATCTGCTACGCCCAAGGCTGCGTCGGCGGGCTCGCGCAGAGCAACGCCTACGCCGCCCCCGGCGACAGCGGCGGCTCGTGGTTCAACGGCGGCTATGCGATCGGCCTGACCTCGGGCGGTGGCGGCGGCTGGACGTACTTCCAGCCGGTCGTCGAGGCCCTGAACGCCTACGGGGTCTGGATCTTCTAGCACCCAGACGAACCCTCGCGCACTTGGGGAGCTCCAGT
>DASSUA010000039.1:0-5496 GCA_035707525.1 Pseudonocardiaceae bacterium | reverse complement strand
GCCACTCGTCCGGGTCGCCGCCGCAGGCCACCACGAACCCGCGGACGACCGGCCAGCTGGGCAGCCGGCGACCGGCCGCGGCGCGCGACAGCGATGAGTAGGACACGTAGACCTTCGCCTGCATGTCCCGGTAGCTCGGGCGTCCGGCTCGGTTGCGCAGCTCACGGAGCTCGTGGGCGAACTGCGCGACCGGACCGGCCGCCGGGTCGACTGGTGTCTCCGGCCTGGGCATCGGCTACTCGCACTCGTGTCGCGGCGGGTCGGAAACGCTGGCAGTGACTCCGCATGGTCGTGGCTCTTCACACATAACAGGTAGACCCCTCTCTCGATCATGGCCCGAGACTTCAGCACTCCAGCACGGCCGCCGGTCCCGCATAGTGGGAGCAACCACAAGCGCGGACGGCCCTGTGGGAAAGATTCTGAAGACGGGCACGCAATGTAATCAACCGCGACACGAAGGGCTGCGCCGGGCGGCCCCATATGGCGGTAAGCGGCGATAACGGGGTAACTGGGCGACCGCCTGCAACATCACGAACGGTGACCTTGATCCGCGCCCAGCGGTAGATCGAGTTATCGGCGCGGCCCATTCTGCCCGGTTCGACGTTGCATTTCGATCACCGACGCCGACGAATCCGGCCGCAGGTCTAGCAACCGCGCCGAGGGTAGGCAAGGCTGGGCCACCTGCGAGTAGCAGAGCCCGAGGATCTCGTTCGTGGCCCGAGCGAACTTCGGCTGGCCGGCCCCTCGGGGGCAAACGAGGGGCCGGCATCACCTACCTAACGGCGCAGGTAATCCAGCTGGGCGCGCACCGACAGCTCGGCCGCCGGCCACAGCTGCCGGTCGACGTCGACGTAGACCAGTTCGACGACCTGCCTGGGGGTCGCCTCCGCGCCGAGCCGGCGCAGCGCGGCCCGCACCTGCTCCAACCGCTGCTCCCGGTGCCGCAGGTACTGCCGCGCGGTCGCGGCCAGGTCCGGCAGGTCGGGCCCGTGGCCAGGCAGCACCGGCGTGCGGGCCGGCAGCGCGCTCAGCCGGTTCAGCGAATCCAGGTGGTCCCCCAGGTCGCCGTCCCCAGGCATGATCACCGTGGTGCCGCGGCCGAGCACGGTGTCACCGGTGAGCACGCCGCCGTCACCGGGGAGCCGCAGGCACACCGAGTCGGCCGTGTGCCCGGGCGTGGCCAGCACCTCCAGCCGCACGTCGCCGACCTCGATGCGCTCGCTGTCGACGAGCGGCTGACCATCAATACAGTGCCGCTGATCGAGCGCGCGCACCGGCGCGCCGGTCAGCTCGTGCAGCAGCCGGCTGCCAGCGGTGTGGTCGCCGTGCCCATGGGTGATCAACACGAGCCGAACCGCCGGCGCCGCGGCGACGACCAGGTCGACGTGCTCGGCGTCGTCCGGACCGGGGTCGACCACGACCGCACCGCGCTCGCCGAGCAGCCAGGTGTTGGTGCCGTCCAGGGTCATCGGCGACGGGTTGGCCGCCAGCACCACCGACGCGCGTTCGGTCACCCGGCGGGCGGTGCGGTAGGCGGGATGAACGGTCACGACGCGGCCTCCGGGCGGTAGCGAGGGTCACCGGGAAACGTCAGGTGCAGCTCGCCCCCGGTGCGCACGAGCAGTGGGGTGATCTTGTCGAGGGGCTGCCGCTCGGCGGCGGCGAGCGCGCCGGCGACCGAGTCGAGCTCGGCCAGCTCGGCCAGCGTGAACCAGGTCGGCGGCATGAGCCAGCGGCGGCCGGCGGCGCGGTCGGCGAGCGCATCGGCCGGCCGGCACCAGGCGGCCTCGACCGCCTCACTCGTGTGCCCGTCGGCGTGCTGGCCGGCCGGCACCTCGGCGAGCATGAACCGGGCGTCGTAGCGGCGCCGCTCACCGGCCGGCGTCACCCAGTTCGCCCACGGTCGCAGCAGGTCCGCGCGCAGCACGAGGCGGGCTTCGGACAGGAACCGGGCGAGCGAGAGCTCGCGCGCCACCAGCGCGGCGCGGGCGTCGGCGTAGCGGCCGGCGTCCTCGACCACGCTGCCCGGGTCCGGTCCGGCGAGCAGCACCCCGGACTCCTCGAACGTCTCCCGCACCGCGGCGCACACCAGCGCCCTGGCCAGTGGGACGTCGCAGCGGAACCGCCGCGCCCACCAGTCCGGTTCCGGCCCCGCCCAGGCGACCGACGCGTCGGCGTCTGCCCGGTCGACGCCGCCGCCGGGGTACACCGTCATCCCGCCGGCGAACGCCATCTGCGCGACCCGGCGCAGCAGGAACACCTCCAGGCCGGCCTGGCCGTCGCGCAGCAGCATCACGGTCGCCGCGTCCTTCGGCGGCACCGCCGGCGGCAGCGGATCGGGCACGAAATCGGGCGGCAGCACCAGGTGAGTGGGAAAGTCCGGCACCCGATCACCGTACGCTCAGCGCATGGTGCAGCGGCTGCGAGTCGGACTGGTTGGTGCCGGCCCATGGGCGAACGCGGTGCACGCGCCGGCGGTCGCCGCGCATCCCGCGACCGAGCTGACCGGAGTGTGGGCGCGCCGGCCGCAGGCGGCCGCGGCGCTCGCGGCGGCCCACGGCGCCCAACCGTTCAGCGACGTCGGCGAGCTTGTCGCGGCGTGCGACGTGGTCGCGTTCGCGGTGCCGCCCGCGGTGCAGGCCGAGCTCGCGCTGACCGCCGCGAGGGCCGGCCGGCACCTGATCCTGGAAAAGCCCGTCGCGGCCACCCTCGACGACGCCGCGCGGCTGGCCGACGCCGTCGAGCGGGCCGGCGTGGCCAGCGTCGTCGTGCTGACCCTGCGGTTCGCGGCCGAGACCAGGACGTGGCTGGCCGAGGTGACCGGGCGCGGCGGCTGGCGCGGCGGCACCGCCAGGTGGCTTTCCGGTGCCCTGCTCGGTGGCGAGTTCTCGGCCTCGCCTTGGCGGCACAGCGACGGTGCGCTCGCCGACATCGGCCCGCACGTGGTCGACCTGCTCGACGCCGCGCTCGGCCGGGTCACCGACGTGCACGCCGCCCACCGCAGCGACCCGGACCTGTGGCACCTGGTGCTCGGCCACGCCGGCGGAGCCACCAGCGTCGCGTCGCTGTCGCTCAAGCTGCCGCTGATCCCGACGGTCATCTCGCTGGACGTCTACGGCGACCACGGGCACAGCGCGTTCGGCGGCCGGTCCACCTCGTCGCTGGAAAGCTTCGCGGTGCTGCTCGACGAGCTGACCGAGGTGATCCACGGCGGACGGAGCGGCCACCCGCTCGACGTCCACCGTGGCCTGCACCTGCAGCGCGTGCTGGACCGGGCCAGGCGGCTTGCCCTGCCCTGCGCGCCCGCTCAGCCGTAGAGCGCGTCCAGCCGGTCGCGGTACTTGTCCTCGACGGTCTTGCGCCGGACCTTCATGCTCGGCGTCAGCTCGCCGCCCTCGACCGACAGCTCGCTCTCCAGGATCACGAAGTTCTTGATCGTCTCCCAGCGGTTGAGCCGCCCGTTGAGCGTCGCGACGTACTCCTCGATGAGCTTGCGCACCGGCTCGCAGCTGACCAGCTCCCCGTACGACTTGCCCGCCTGGTCGTTCTGGGCGGCCCACTGGTTGAGCGCGTCGGGGTCCAGGGTGATGATCGCCGTGCAGTAGTTGCGGCTCTCGCCGTGCACGATGATCTCGCTCACGTACGGGCAGACCGCCTTGAACTGGGACTCGATCGATGTCGGCGCGATGTACTTGCCGCCGGAGGTCTTGAACAGGTCCTTCTTGCGGTCGGTGATCCGCAGCAGGCCGTCGGGGTCCAGCTCGCCGATGTCGCCGGTGTGGAACCAGCCGTCGTCCCCCAACACCTCGGTGGTCAGCTCCTGCTGGTTGTGGTAGCCGTCCATCACACCCGGGCCCTTGATCAGGATCTCGCCGTCCTCCTCGGCGATGCGCACCTCGGTGCCGGTGAAGACCCGGCCGACCGTGCCGAACCGGTACTCGTCCGGCCGGTTGACGAACGAGCCGGCGCTGGTCTCGGTGAGGCCGTAGCCCTCGAGGATGAGGATGCCTGCGGCGTGGAACCACTCGGCGATGTCCCGGTTCAGCGCCGCGGCGCCGGAGATGAAGAACCGGATCCGCCCGCCGAACCGCTCCCGGATCTTCGAGAACACCAGCCTGTCGGCGATCTTGTGCTGGGCCGCGAGCAGGCGGCCGGGCCGCTTGCCCTCGCGCCGCAGGCGCGAGACCCGAAGGCCGACGTCGAACGCCCAGTTGAAGATCTTGAGCTTGGCCCCGCCCTCGTTTTCGGTCATCGTGATGATGCGGCTGTAGGCCTTCTCGAAGATCCGCGGCGCCGCGCCCATGAACGTCGGGCGAACCACCGCGAGGTTCTCGATGATCGTCTCGACCCGGCCCTCGACGGCGGTCGGGAAGCCGATCTGCAGCTGGGTGGTCAGCAGCACCTTGCCGAACGAGTGGGCCAGCGGAAGCCACAGGTACTGCAGGTCGTCGACGCCGAGGATGCCGGCGGCGGCCACCGCCGCACCCTCGTAGGTCCACGACGAGTGGCGCAGCCGGACGCCCTTGGGCTTGCCGGTCGTGCCCGAGGTGTAGATGAGCGTGGCGAGCGAGTCCGGGGAGATCCGGTCGATGCGCTCCTGCACGGCCTCCGGGTTCTCGGCGAGCAGCTGCTCACCGAGCCTCTCCAGATCCGGCCGCCCGATCACCCAGTCCCCGTCCGCGGTGCCGTGGAACACGACGACCTTGCCGATCGAGGGCAGCCGGTCGCGGTGCTCCCTGAGCTTGGCGACCTGGTCGTCGTCCTCGGCGAACACGACCCGGCTGTCAGAGTCCCCGACGATGAACGCCACGTCCTCGGCGGTCGTGGTCGGGTAGACCGTCGTGGTCGCCGCACCCGCGCACATGATCGCCAGGTCGGCCAGGATCCAGTTGTAGCTGGTGGGCGCGGCGATCGCGACCCGCTGCTCGGACTCGACGCCGAGCGCGACCAGCCCGGCGGCCATCCGCTTGACCACCTCGGCGGTGCCGGCCCAGGTCACCGACGTCCACTCGCCGTCGTGGAGGAAGCGGAACGACTCCCGGTCCGGGGTGGCGGCGACCCGGTCGAGGAACATCTGCGCCACGTTGGGTGGGCGGCCCTCGATGAGGGCCAGCTCGCTGGTGGCCTGGCTGGTGACATTGGTCGACATTGCCGCTACCTCGTCCCTCTCCTCACTCTTCCGAACCCCGACGCTTGATCGTCGAACGACTGCCTCTTTCGAAACCCGACGTCG
The DNA here is from genome assembly GCA_035707525.1 of Pseudonocardiaceae bacterium. Classification (GTDB taxonomy): domain Bacteria; phylum Actinomycetota; class Actinomycetes; order Mycobacteriales; family Pseudonocardiaceae; genus DASSUA01. The sequence continues at coordinate 263 of DASSUA010000039.1, read as the reverse complement.
GGGGTGCGCTGGCCAAACCGTAGAGCAGCGAATTACCCATGGGTAGCACCAAGATTGACCACTGTGAATAACCCCATCCGGTACAGCGTCGACCCGGAGACGCTGCGTGACGTCGTGCTCAATCCGGACGAGGTCGACGGCTGGCTCGACGGACGGCTACGGGCTCCGGTGCCGGCCGAGCCGGACGCGCAGCGGCGGCACCGGACGGAGCTCGGCACGACCGCGCGCTCACTGCGCCGGCTGGCGCTGGCGGAGTCGCAGCT
>DASSUA010000038.1:0-4678 GCA_035707525.1 Pseudonocardiaceae bacterium | reverse complement strand
GATGGCGCGCAGCGTGTCGGCCACGTGCGCCCGGACCAGCTCGCGCAGGTGCCGCAGCTGCTCACCGCGCGGCAGGCCGGCGATGGCCGACCGCAGGTCGCTGTCGGCCTCGGCCGCCCGGCCCGTCGAGTCTGCGCGCTCCGACACCGGCGCCACCTCCCGTGCCCGTCATTCCGGCGTTACCAGTTCCTCGTCGAGCAGCCCGAGCAGCTCGTCGGCGGACATCGAGTCCAGGTCCGTGCCGCCGTTCACGTCCGCTCGCCCCGCGGCGGCCCAGGCGGCCGTGAGCGCTTGCAGCCGGGCGGCGATCCTGGCGTGCTCGGCCGCGCTCAGCGCGCTCTCCGCCGTCGCCGTTATGGCCGTCTGCAGCCGCACCAGCTCCCGCTCGACCTGCTCGGCCACCCCACCGGGGGGATCGGTGATCTCGGCGAGCAGCGCGCCGGCGAGGGCGAGCGGAGTCGGGTGGTCGAACACGGCGGTGGCGGGCAACCGGATGCCGGTGGCCGCGCCGAGCCTGTTGCGCAGCTCGACGGCGCTCAGCGAGTCGAAGCCCTGCTCCAGGAACCCGGTGTCCGGCTGGACCGACGCCGCCGCCGGATGCCCGAGCACGTTCGCGGCGGTGCCGCGAACCAGGTCGAGCACGGCCGGCTCGCGCTGCGCTTGCGGCAGCTGGGCAATGCGCCGCCGCCACCCCGCGGCGTCCGGCACCGCCGCCGCCCGCCGGGCGGGGCCGCCGAGCAGCGCCCGGGCGATCGGCGGCACGCCGGCCGGGTCCGCCCGCATGGCCGGCAGATCCAGGCGCATCGGCACCAGCGCCGGCTCCGGTCGCCCAAGGGCGCTGTCGAGCAACGCCAGCCCATCCGGCTCGGACAGCTCCAGCACGCCGGTGCGGGCCAGCCGCGCCCGGCGGCCGCCGTCGAGTGCGGCGGCCATGCCCTGCCCGGCCCACGGTCCCCACGCCAGGCACGTGGCCGGCAGGCCGAGCGCGGCGCGGTGCTGGGCGAGCGCCTCCAGGTAGGCGTTGGCCGCGGCGTAGTTGCCCTGGCCGGCCGCGCCGAGCGACCCGGCCGCCGACGCGAACAGCACGAACGCGGCCAGGTCGAGATCTTTCGTGAGCCTGTGCAGGTGCCAGGCCCCGTCGACCTTGGGGCCAAGCACGCGGTGCAGCCGGTCGGCGTCCATGGTGGCGAGCGTCGCGTCGTCCAGGACGCCGGCGGCGTGCACGACGAGCGCCAGGTCGTCCCCGATCCGGCGCAGCAGCGAGCGCACCGCGCCACGGTCGGCGACGTCGCAGGCGGCCACCAGGACCTCGGTGCCGAGCGCACGCAGCCGCGCGGCCAGCTCGGCCGAGCCCGGCGCGGCGGGCCCACGGCGGCTGGTGAGCACCAGCCGGGTGACCCCGTGCGCGCCGGCCAGGTGCCGCGCGACGAGCGCGCCGAGTCCGGTGGTGCCGCCGGTGACCAGGACCGTGCCGGTGCTGATGCGCGGGTCGGCCGGGAGCGCCGCCGCCGGCGTCGCCCTGGCGAGCTCGGGCACCAGTACGTCGCCGCCGCGGACCGCGACGGCCCGCTCGCCGCCGGCGATCGCGTCGACCGCCGGGCGCAGCGCGCCGGCCGGCTCGTCGAGGTCGAGCAGCGCGAACTGGTCGGGGTACTCGAGCTGGGCGGTGCGCACCAGCCCCCACACCGTCGCCTGCGCGAAGCCGGTGACCCGGTCGTTCGGGCCGGCGGCGACCGCACCCCGGGTGACGAACACCAGCGTGGTGCCGGCCAGCCGCGGCTCGGCCGTCCACGCCTTGATCAGTGCCAGCGCGTCCGCGGCCAGTACGCCGGGAGTCGCGTCGGGGTCGGCCGCGCAGGTGAGCACGAGGTCCGGCGGCGCCGCGGCGCCGGCGACCGCCGTCGGGTGCTCGTAGAGCGTTCCGCCGGCCGCCTGCAGACCGGCACCGTGGCGAAGCGCCGCGATCGCCGGCGCTGCCGCGCGCTGGCCGGCCGCGTGGGTGACCCACCGCACCTGGAACAGCGCATCGGAGACCGGCCGGGCCCTCGCCGCGGGCGCCGCCGCCGGGACCGGCCGCATCAGCAGCGAGGCGGCCGACAGCACCGGGCGACCGGCCGGATCGTGGGCCGTGACGCTCACCGTGTCGGTTCCCGTCAACGCCAGCCGCACCCGCAGCTCGGCGGCCCCGGCCGCGTGCAGCCGCACGCCCGCCCACTCCAGCGGCAACACCGGCCGGTCGGTCTCGCCCTCGGTGAGCCCGGTGGCGTGCAGCGCCGCGTCGAGCACGGCCGGGTGCAGGCCGAACCCGGCGGCGTTGGCGTGTTCGGTGTCCGGCAGCGCGACCTCGGCGAACGTCTCGACGCCGCGCACCCACACGGCCCGCAGCGACCGGAAGACCGGGCCGTACTCGAACGACTGCTCGGCGAGCAGGTCGTAGCGGCCGGTGAGGTCGACCGCAGTGGCGCCGGTGGGCGGCCATTCGGCGAGGTCGGGCGGCTCCGCGCCGGAGTCCCGCGCCAGGTGGCCGCTGGCGTGGCGCACCCACGGTTCGCCCGCGCCGGCGCGGGCGTGCACGGTGACCGGCCGGCGCCCGGTGTCGTCGGGAGCGGCGACCGCGACCTGCACCGCCACGTCGGCATCCGGGGCGAGGGCCAGCGGCGCCTCCTGGACGAGGTCGTCGAGCAGCGGGCAGCCCACCTCCTCGCCGGCACGAAGCGCGAGCTCGACGAACCCGGTCGCCGGGAACAGCACGGTGCCGCCGATGCGGTGGTCGGCGAGCCAACGTTGCCCGGCCACCGACACCCGGCCGGTGAGCAGCAGTCCGTCGGAATCGGGAAGCGGGACCGCGCCGGCGAGCAGCGGGTGACCGGTCGCGGTGAGCCCGAGGGACTCGGCGCCGGCGCCCGGTCCCGCGCCGTCCAGCCAGTAGCGCCGGTGCCGGAACGCGTAGGTCGGCAGTTCGACGGCGGGCACCCCGGGCACCGCCGGGCGGCCGAAGTAGCGGGTCCAGTCGGGGCCGGCGCCCGACAGGTGCAGGCCGGTGATCGCGGCGACGACCTCGCGGGGTTCGCCGGCACCGGGCATGGTCGTCAGCACCACCGGTGCCCTGGCCGCATCGGCGAGGCAGTCGCGGACCATGGCGGCGCACGCGGTGCCCGGGCCCAGCTCGACGAACCGCCGCACCGCGCCGGCGTGCATCGCGGCGACCGCGGCGGCGAAGCGCACCGGCCGGCGGACCTGCCGCAGCCAGTAGCCCGGCGTGCACAGCTCGGCCGGATCGCCGGTGGCGCCGGTCACGGTCGAGATCAGCTCGAGGCGCGGCGGCCGGTACGTCACCCCGCGCAGAACCTGCTCGAACTCGGCGAGCATCGGCTCGACCCTCGCGGAGTGGAAGGCGTGGCTCACCCGCAGCCTGGTGGTGCGGCGGCCGCGCCCGGCCAGCTCCGCCGCGACCGCGGTCACCGGTTCCTCGTCGCCGGAGAGCACGACGGCGCTCGGCCCGTTCACCGCGGCGAGGTCGACCCCGGGCCGCAGCAGCTCCGCGACCTCGGCCTCGGGCGCCTGCACCGCGACCATCGCGCCGCCCGCCGGCAGCCGCTGCATGAGCCGGGCGCGCGCGGCGACCACGGCGCAGGCATCGGCGAGCGACCAGATCCCGGCGACGTGCGCCGCGGCCAGCTCGCCGATCGAGTGACCGGCCAGCACGTCGGGCCGGACCGCCCACGACTCCATGAGCCGGAACAGCGCCACCTCGACGGCGAACAGCGCGGGCTGGGTGTGCCGCGTCTCGTCGAGCCCCTCGCCGGTGCGCACGGCGTCGCCCAGGCCGTCGAACCGGTCGCACACCTCGTCGAAGGCGTCGGCGAACGCGGGGAACGCCTCGCGCAGCGGCGCGCCCATGCCGGCGCGCTGCGCGCCCTGGCCGGGGAACAGGAACGCCAGCCGGCCGGTCCCGGCAACTCCGCGGTAGACGTTGGCGGCGTCGCCCTCGGCCGCGATGGCGCGCAGGCCCGCCAGCAGCTCATCGCGGCCGGTGCCGACCACCGCCGCCCGGTGCTCCAGCTGCGCCCGGCCGGTGGCGAGCGCCCGGCCGACGCCCGCCAGGTCGAGCGTGTCGTCGGCGGCGAGGACGGTGTGCAGGCGTTGGGCCTGGGCGGTGAGGCTGTCGGGGTGCCGCGCCGAGAGCAGCCAGGGCACGGCTGCCGGCGGCGGCGCGGTGGCGGGCTGGGGTTCGGGGGTCGGGGTTGGGGGTTGTTCGAGGATGACGTGGGCGTTGGTGCCGCTGATCCCGAACGAGGACACCGCCGCCCGGCGAGGCCGGCCGGTGTCCGGCCACGGCCGGGCCGCAGTCAGCAGCTCGACCGCGCCGGTCGACCAGTCGACCTGGCCGGAGGGCGCGTCGATGTGCAGGGTTTGCGGGGCCACCCGGTGCCGCATCGCCAGCACCATCTTGATCACCCCGGCCACCCCGGCCGCCGCCTGCGTATGCCCCAGATTGGACTTGATCGACCCCAGGTAAAGCGGCACCGACCGGTCCTGGCCGTAGGTCGCCAGCACCGCCTGCGCCTCGATCGGATCCCCCAACCGCGTCCCGGTCCCGTGCGCCTCCACCACATCCACCTCGGCCGCGGCCAACCCCGCCTCGGCCAACGCCTGCCGGATCACCCGCTCCTGCGCC
>DASSUA010000037.1:0-2590 GCA_035707525.1 Pseudonocardiaceae bacterium | reverse complement strand
CGGCGCCGGGCAGGCCAGGATCTCCAGCAGCTGCGGGTCGAGCTCGACGGTCACCGGTCACCTCCGTTGCGCACCAGCGCCAGCACCTCGTCGCGAAGCGCCGCCAGCTCGGCGTCGGTGGGCGCCTCGACGTTGAGCCGCAGCAGCGGCTCGGTGTTCGACGGCCGCAGGTTGAACCACGAACCGTCCGGCAGCCCGACGGTCAGCCCGTCGAGCTCGTCAAGCGTGGCGCCGGCGCGCGCCGAGTACGTCCGCTTCACCTCGGCGAGCTTCGCGGACTGGTCGGAGACCGTCGAGTTGATCTCGCCGGAGGCGCTGTAGCGCGAGTAGTCGACCATCAGCCGCGACATGGGCTGGTCCTGCTCGCCGAGCGCGGCCAGCACGTGCAGCGCGGCGAGCATGCCGGAGTCGGCGCGCCAGAAATCGCGGAAGTAGTAGTGGGCGGAGTGCTCCCCGCCGAAGATCGCGCCCGAGCGCGCCATCTCCTCCTTGATGAACGAGTGCCCGACCCTGGTGCGGACCGGCTTGCCGCCGTGCTCGGCAACGATCTCCGGTACCGCCTTGGACGTGATGCAGTTGTGGATGATCGACGCGCCCGGTTCCTTGGCCAGCTCGCGCACCGCGACCAGCGCGGTGATGGCGGAGGGCGACACCGGCCCGCCGCGCTCGTCGACCACGAAGCACCGGTCGGCGTCGCCGTCGAAGGCGAGGCCGGCGTCGGCGCCGGTCTGGCGGACGCGGCGCTGCAGGTCGACGATGTTGGCCGGGTCCAACGGGTTCGCCTCGTGGTTGGGGAAGCTGCCGTCGAGCTCGAAGTACAGCGGGTCGACCTCGATCGGCAGTCCTTCGAACACCTTGGGCACGGTGTGGCCGCCCATGCCGTTGCCGGCGTCGACCACGACCCGCAGCGGCCGGCTGCGCGACAGGTCGACCAGTTCGTTCAGGTACGCGGCGTACTCGCCGAGCATGTCCCGCTCGCTCAGCGCTCCGGGCTCGACGTCCTGCGGGTTGGGGACCTCCTGCTCGACGTCGGCCCGCAGCTGAGCCAGCCCGGTGTCCTGCCCGACCGGCGAGGCGCCCGCCCGGCACAGCTTGATGCCGTTGTACCTGGCCGGGTTGTGGCTCGCGGTGAACATCGCGCCGGGCAGCTGCAGCCGGCCGGAGGCGAAGTACAGCATGTCGGTGCTGGCCAGCCCGATGTTGACCACTCCGACGCCCTGCTGGATGGCGCCGGTGGCGAAGGCCGCGGCCAGGCCGGGCGACGACTCCCGCATGTCGTACCCGACGACGACCGCCGGACCACCGACGAGCCGCGCGAACGCGGCTCCGAAATCCCGGACGACGTCGACGTCGAGCTGATCCGGGACCACGCCTCGAATGTCGTAGGCCTTCACCACGGACGACAGATCTCGCACCACGCGAGCCTATCGGTTCCGGATGCCGGCGGAGCCCGGCGCCTCAGCGGTCGACCGGGTTGGGCAGCACGCGCAGGTGCCCGCGGCGGCCGGTGCCAGCCGGTGGTGTCTGCTCCGGAACGCGCTCGGCCCGGTCGGCCCTTCCGGCCTCCCTGACCGCCTCGGCGAGCGCGGTCAGGTCGTCGACGGTCGGCTCGGCCGCGGCGAACTCGCCCTCGTGGCGCACCACCTCCCAGCCGCGCGGCGCGGTCAACCGCAGCGCGTGCTCCTCGCAGAGGTCGTACGAGTGCGGCTCGGCGTAGCTGGCCAGCGGACCGACCACCGCCGTCGAATCGGCGTACGCGTAGGTGAGGGTCGCCACGGCCGGACTCCCGCATCCGGTCCGCGAGCACTTCCGCACCTTGCGCACGTCTGGGGACGATAGCGGCGCGCCGCTACCAATCGGCCACCTAGGCCACCCGACACGCCCGCCGGGCGTACTCTCGGCGGCATGACGCTGGCCCGTGGGGTGCGCCGGCCGGCCCGTGACGGCCGGGACCGGCGCGGCCGCGGACTGCGCGGCCCGCTCTACCCGCCCCACACGCCGGCCGCCCGCTCCCGCGCCGAGCGCTTCGACAACTCCGTGCTGGAGGCGCTCGAGCCGATCGAGCAGCGCTGGCACGACCAGCTCACCCAGCTCGACATCGCCGTCGACGACGTGCCCGAGATCAGCTCGACCGCGGTCGAGGATCTGCTGTGGGGCGACGACGTGGTCGCCGACGGAAACGTCCCGCTCGCCAAGCTCGTGCCGGCCGGAGTGGACGGCCAGGGCCTGCCGACCAGGGCCCGCATCGTGCTGTACCGCCGGCCGCTGGAGGCCAGGGCGCGCAACGGCGCCGACCTCACCGACCTGCTGCACGAGGTGCTCATCGAGCAGGTCGCCAGCTACCTCGGCCTCGACCCGGACGTGGTCGACGGCTCTCCGCCGCCGGCCTGACCGCGGCTTGCCTGACCGCCGCCGGCCTGACCGCGGGCCGGTACGGCCGCGACCGCCGTGAACAGGGCGACCGCGACCTGGGCCAGCAGCAGCAACATGCGGGTGGTGCCGGAGCGCTCCACCCGAACCTGAGCTGCTTCGGCCGGCAGCACCACCGCGACCAGGTGCCCCCACGCCCTGGAGACCTCGGCCGCGGCGC
>DASSUA010000036.1:0-3758 GCA_035707525.1 Pseudonocardiaceae bacterium | reverse complement strand
CCCGGTCGCGCACTGGCCTCGGTCGCGAACTAACGTCGGCGGCGTGGCTGGATGCGTGGTGCTGACAACGGTCGGCTCGACCGCGGACGCGGAGGCGCTGGCCCGGTCGATCGTGGCCGCCCGGCTGGCGGCGTGCGTTCAGGTGGTCGGGCCGATCAGCAGCGTCTACCGCTGGCAGGGCGACGTGTGCGCGGAGCAGGAGTGGCGCTGCGAGGCCAAGACGACCACCGAGCGCCGCGACGCCCTGGTCGAGCACATCGCGGCGAACCATCCGTACGAGCTGCCCGAGATCGTCGCCATCCCGATCACCGCCGGCAGCGCGGCCTACCTGGACTGGCTCGCCGAGGAGACGGCCGGCTGACCCGGGATCAGGGCACGACCCGGTAGTGGGTGGTGAGCCGCCCGTCCTCGTCGACGACATGGAACGCGATCGCCGGCGGCAGGTCGTAGTCCAGGTCGGCGCCGCCCTCCCAGGGCAGCCGCAGCGTCGAGACCACGCCGGGCGCCACGAGCAGCGGCCTGCCGGCGAACGTGCTGGCCGCGCCGGTGTGCGCGTGTCCGCAGAGGACGGCGACGACGTCCGGGTGGCCGGCGACGACCGCCGCCAGGCGCCGCTCGCCGTGCTGGCGGATCGCGTCGATGAACGGGCTGTGCAGGGTGACCGGCGGGTGGTGGAAGGCCAGGAAGACCGGCGTGCCGCTGGTCCGGCTCGACGTCGCCAGCGCCGCGTCGAGCCAGTCGAGCGTCTCGTCGGTCAGGAACCCGTCGGCGCGACCGGGAATCGACGAGTCGCACAACGCGAACGCGGCCCCGGCCACCTCGTACAACCGGTTCACCGGGCCGTCCGCCGGCTCCTCGCCAAGCAGCACCTCGCGGTACGCGGCGCGCACGTCGTGGTTGCCGGGGCAGGTGAACAGCGGCAGCGGGGAGGTCAGGAGCTTTCTGGCCTGCTCGTACTCCGGTGCGAGCCCGTGGTCGGCGATGTCGCCGGTGACCACTACGGCGCCGACCGGACCGGGCAGCTCGTTGAGGTAGGTCATGACGCGGGCGGCGCGCTCGGCGTTGCGCTCACCGCCGTCGAGGTGGGTGTCGCTGACATGGGCGACCACGAGCGGGGCCATCGGGCGCGTAGTCAGATCTCCGCGTCGAGCCGCCGCATCTCGGCCATCAACCACTGCAGCTGCTGCCACGCCTGTCGCTGCTGCGCCGCCAGCCGCGTACGGGCGGCCTCAGGTACCTGCGGGCCGGCCAGCTCGCCGCGGGCGTGCAACGTGCTCAGCAGACGCAGCCGCATGGCCGCCGCGGTGCTCAACGCCTGGTAGTAGCCGTCGGACAGGTGTCGCGACTGGTACCTCATGATCTCGGGGGGCGGCTCGAACTCGGGGTCGACGGTGACCGACCGCCTGGCGCGGAACTCGGCTGAACGCGACGTCGGGGCGGGCATCTCGCCTCCTCGCGGAAGTCCTCGACAAGGATAGGTCGGCGCCGCGGCGGTGGCGACAAAGCTTGCAAAAATGTCCACTGTGGACACGCTGCGTGCCGGCACGGTTACCGCCGCCTCCAGGGGTTCTCAGGGGTGGGGCGAAAACTGCTCCGACAAAACAGTTTTCCAAAAGGTTTCAACCGGCTTGGAACGGGTCAATCCTTGCGTGGGCTGGCACGGAGCCGGCCGGCAGAACTGGAGGTAGTGATGAGCATCCTGGGATACATCGTCCTGGGCCTGATCATCGGCGCGCTCGCCAAGCTGGTCATGCCGGGTAGGGACCCGGGCGGCGTCATCATCACCATGGTGATCGGCGTTGTCGGGGCCATCCTCGGTGGCCTCCTCGGAAACCTGCTGTTCGGTATCGGACTCGAGGGTTTCTTCAGCCTGCAGACATGGCTGCTTGCCCTGATCGGCTCACTGATCGTGCTCGCTGCGTACCGTGCCCTGTCCGGACGCCGAGCAGTCAGGTAGCACCCATACCGCGCGCTACGACGGCCGGGTCGCCAGGCGACCCGGCCGTTAATTTTTCCCGCCGGCCTCCAGCACCGCCCTGGCCGCGTGCAGACCGCCGAGGCCGCTCACCCCGCCACCGCGGCGGCTGCCGGCCCCCGCGAGCAGCACCCGGTCACAGCCGGCGACCGCCACGCCCCAGCGCTGCGCCGGCGTCTCGGCCGGCTCGTCGTCGGCCAGCCACGGCCACTCCAGATCGGCATGGAAGATGTGGCCGCCCGGCATCAGCAGCTTTCGTTCCAGGTCAGCGGGGGTGGCCACCTCCACGCACGGCCGCCCGCTGGCGTCGGTGGCCAGCACCTCGTCGAGCGGCTCGGCCAGGTGCGCCTGCACCGTCGCCAGCGCCCTACGGGCCGCCGCGCCGGTCTCCGCCGGGAACAGCCGGGCCGGCGTATGCAGGCCGAACAGGGTGAGCGTGTGACAGCCCGCCAGGTCGTCGTCGACGATCGACGGGTCGGTCAGCGAATGGCAGTACACCTCGGCCGGAAGCGGGTCCGGTAGCCGGCCGGCCTCAGCCTCGGTGAACGCCTCCAGCAGCTGGCCGTAGCCCTGCTCCAGGTGCAGCGTGCCAGCGAACGCGACGCGCGGGTCGATCCCGCTGCGCAGCGCAGGCAGCCGCCGCAGCACCATGTTGACCTTCAGCTGGCTGCCCTCGGCGGGCCGGGCCGCCCGCCCGAGCAGCCCATCCAGGATCGACGGCGAGCACGCGCCGAGCACCCAGGTGCCGGCGAACTCGTCGCCGCCCTCGGTCCGCACGAGCGCCACGTCGCCGTCCTCGGCCACGGCGGTCACCCTGGCGCCGGTCCGCAGCTGCACGCCGGCCGTCCGCGCGGCGCCGACCAGCGAGTCCGCCAGCGCCCCCATGCCGCCGACCGGCACCCGCCACTCGCCCGTGCCATTGCCGATCACGTGATAGGCGAAGCAGCGGTTCGCGCGCTCGTCGCGCAGCGACGCGTGGGTGCCGATCTGCGCGTCGGTCGCGACCACGCCGCGGACCAGGTCGTCGGCGAACGCGTCCTCGATCGTCTCCCCGATGGGCCGCTCGACCAGGTCGTCCCACACCCTGCCACCGAGCGCCGAGGCGACGGCCGCCCGCACGCCGGCCCGCCGGGGCAGCGGTCCAAGCATCGTCGGCGCCACCACCCCGGCGAACACCGCGACCCGGCGGTAGAACTCGCACCAGGCCGCCCACTCTTGCCCGGAGCCGGTGAGCTCCCGGAACGACTGCTCGGTGGCCGGCCCGGGTGAACGCTCCACGAGCAGGCCGGTCGCCCGGCCGCCGCGCACGGTCGGGGTGTACGAGGCCACCGCCCGCGACAGCAGCCGCAGGTCCAGCCCCAGCTCGGCAATCAGCTCGTCCGGGAACAGGCTGACCAGGTACGAATAACGGGACAGCCGGGCGCCGACGCCGTCGAACACCCTGGCGCCCGCGGTCGCGCCGCCGAACTGGCCGGCCGCCTCCAGCAGGCACACCGTCCGTCCGGCCCTGGCCAGCAGCGTGGCCGCCACCAGGCCGTTGTGCCCACCGCCGACCACCACCGCGTCGAAGCGCCCACCGCCCATGCTCGCGATCGTGCCACCGCGACGCGCCTCGTCGAGCCGCCATCCGGCCGTTGCACCTTGCGCTGCGGCGTGCTCGGCCCTGGCATCGACTCGCCCCGGACACCGGGCTCACCCCGGACACCGGGCTCACCCCGGACACCAGCTCACCCCGGACACCAGCTCAGCCGGGCAGCAGCACCGCGGCGCCCTTGACCCGGTC
>DASSUA010000035.1:0-2233 GCA_035707525.1 Pseudonocardiaceae bacterium | reverse complement strand
CCGGGAGCCGGCGTCCTCGGTGGGTCGCAACGAAGGGGAAGGCGGGCCTATGACACCTCCGCACAACTACCTGGCGGTCATCAAGGTGGTCGGCATCGGCGGCGGCGGGGTGAACGCCGTCAACCGGATGATCGAGGTCGGCCTGAAGGGCGTCGAGTTCATCGCCATCAACACCGATGCCCAGGCCCTGCTCATGAGCGACGCCGACGTCAAGCTCGACGTGGGCCGTGAGCTCACCCGCGGGCTCGGCGCCGGTGCCAACCCGGACGTGGGCCGCAACGCCGCCGACGACCACCGGGACGAGATCGAGGAGGTGCTCAAGGGCGCCGACATGGTCTTCGTGACGTGTGGGGAGGGCGGCGGCACCGGCACCGGCGGCGCGCCGGTGGTGGCCAACATCGCCCGCAAGCTCGGCGCGTTGACGATCGGTGTGGTCACCCGCCCGTTCTCCTTCGAGGGCAAGCGCCGCCAGGTGCAGGCGGAGACTGGCATCGACGACCTGCGCAACCAGTGCGACACGCTGATCGTGATCCCCAACGACCGGCTGCTGGCCCTTGGCGACCGCAGCATCAGCATGATGGACGCGTTCCGCCAGGCGGACCAGGTGCTGCTCTCCGGCGTACAGGGGATCACCGACCTGATCACCACCCCCGGCCTGATCAACCTCGACTTCGCCGACGTGAAGAGCGTGATGAGCGGGGCCGGCAGCGCGCTGATGGGCATCGGCAGCGCGCGCGGGGACAACCGGGCGGTCGAGGCGGCCGAGCGGGCCATCTCCAGCCCGCTGCTGGAGCAGAGCATGGACGGTGCCCGGGGGGTGCTGCTGTCCATCGCCGGCGGCTCGGACCTCGGCCTGTTCGAGATCAACGACGCGGCCCAGCTGGTGACCGACGCGGCCCACGCGGACGCCAACATCATCTTTGGCGCGGTGATCGACGACGCGCTCGGTGACGAGGTGCGGGTGACGGTCATCGCGGCCGGCTTCGACGGCGGCGCACCGGCGTACCGGCCGACCGAGGTGCCGCGCCGTCCCCCGCACATCGTCGACGTGCCCATCACGGCGCCGGTCGCCACCGCGCCGGCCCCACCGCGCAAGGTCCTCTTCGACGACGTGGACGTGCCGGACTTCCTTAAGAACGGCTCGTGACCTCAGCGGCCGTTGACGAGCGGCGCCGCGCCGAGCTCGCCGGGGCCCTCGCCCGGCTGCGCGCGCGGATCGCCGCGGCCTGCGCCGCCGCCGGGCGGGACCCGGGCGAGCTGACGCTGGTCGCGGTCACCAAGACCCACCCGGCGGCGGACGTCGTACGCCTGGCCGGTCTCGGCGTACGCGACATCGGGGAGAACCGCGACCAGGAGGCTTCGGCGAAGGCGGCCGAGGTGGCCGCGGCCGGGGCCGTCGTGCGGTGGCACTTCGTCGGCCAGCTCCAGCGCAACAAGTGCCGGTCGGTCGTGCGCTACGCCGACATGGTGCACTCGGTGGACCGGGTGCGGCTGGCCGAGGCCCTCGCCGCGGCGGCGCAGCGCCACCGGGAGCGTCCGCTGGACGTACTGGTGCAGGTGAGCCTCGACGGTGACCCCAAGCGGGGCGGGGCGGTGCCGGACCGGCCGGCCGCCGCCGGTGGGGTGGCGGAACGGGCGGCGACCGGCCCGGTGGAGCAGGACGCGAGCCTGGGTCGGGTGGCTGAGGCGGTCGCCGCCGCCGAGATGCTGCGGTTGCGCGGCGTGATGACGGTGGCTCCGCTGGGCTGGGCGCCGGAGCGGGCGTTCACCCAGCTGGCAGAGGTCGCCGCCGAGTTTTGTGTCGGATATCCGACAGCGACCCTGGTTTCTGCTGGCATGAGTGACGACTTCGAGGTCGCCATCGCGCACGGCGCGACACACCTGCGCATCGGCAGCGCGTTGCTCGGAACGCGTGCCTCACTGGGGTAGCCTGACGGCAAGCACCGAACTACATCCGTGTCGTTCCGCCCGGCAGGCTCGTTGCGGCCGGTCCGCGCGGTGGCGACGGCGCATGACAGGCACGCGATGGTCAGGCACGCGATGGTTCCGTGCTCCCGCGCGAGCCGCGTGCCGGCGGGGGACCCGGGCACCAGTGCGGCCGTAGGGAGGGCGGGGGGCCATGGGCGAGTGGGACGAGGAGCCGGCATGAGCGCACTACGCAAGGCCGGCGTCTGGCTCGGCCTCATCGAGGACGAGGACGACCGGGGGTACGACGATCGTGGCTACCGCGACC
>DASSUA010000034.1:0-2196 GCA_035707525.1 Pseudonocardiaceae bacterium | reverse complement strand
GGGTGAACGGCACCGGCAAGACCACCACCACCGGCAAGCTCGCCCGCGTCCTGATCGCCGACGGCCGGCGGGTGCTGCTCGGCGCCGCCGACACCTTCCGCGCCGCCGCGGCCGAGCAGCTGTCGACGTGGGCCGGCCGGGTCGGTGCCGAGGTCGTCCGCGGCAAGGAGGGCGCGGATCCGGCCTCGGTCGCGTTCGAGGCGGTCAAGCGCGGCACCGACCACGGAGTGGACGCCGTGCTGGTCGACACCGCCGGGCGGCTGCACACCAAGACCGGCCTGATGGACGAGCTGGGCAAGGTCAAGCGGGTGATCGAGAAGCAGACCAAGGTCGACGAGGTGCTGCTCGTGCTCGACGCCACGACCGGGCAGAACGGCCTGGCGCAGGCGCGCGTGTTTGCCGACGTCGTGAACATCACGGGAATCGTGCTCACCAAGCTCGACGGCACCGCGAAGGGCGGGATCGTCTTCCGCGTCCAGCGCGAGCTGGGCGTGCCGGTCAAGCTCGTCGGCCTCGGCGAGGGCCCGGACGACCTCGCGCCCTTCGAGCCCGCGCCTTTCGTCGACGCGCTGCTCGGCTAGCGCCGGCCGGGGCGCCGGTGCTCTCGTGCCCGCCTGCTGCGATCATCGCGCGGCACGCACCATCCGAGGAGAGGAGAGATCGTTGCGGGTTCGATCCGCGTCCCTGATGCTCGTCGTCCTGGCCTTGGCCCTGGCTGTCGCCGGCACGGCGTGCACGCCGACAGGGGAGGAACCGTCGACGATCCCGGCCAACGCGACCTCGCCCGCGGAGACCACGCCGCCCGCCGAGGCGACCGAAACCACCGGTGCAACGGCTTCCCCGTCGCGCACCGAGGGCGACCATCAGGTCATCAGGGTCGACATCAGCAACGGAACAGTCACCCCGCCGCCGGCGCCCGTCGACGTCCAGCTTGGCCGCAGGGTGATCATCGAGGTGACCAGCGACGCCAACGACGAGATCCACGTGCACGGTTACGAGCTGACCGCGCCGGTCACCGCCGGCCAGCCGGCGCAGTTGATGGTCAATGCGACGATCCCCGGCCAGTTCGAGGTCGAACTGCACAACGACGAGCTCCAGCTGTTCACCCTGCGCGTGCAATGACCGTCCTCGCCCACGGCATCGGCGGTCGCTCCGACCTGCCCGTGCCGCTGTGGCTGGCGGTGTACGCCGCGGCGGCGGCGGTGGTCGTCTCGTTCTTCGTCGCCGTCGCGTTCTGGCCATCGCCACGGCTGGACGAGCGGCGCGGCCGCGCGCTGCCGGCCGGCGTGACCCGGGTGGTCGACTCGGCGGTCACCCGTGCCGTGCTGCGCGGGATCGGCGCCCTGGCCGGCGCGGTGTTCCTGGTGACCGCGCTGGCCGGCCCGGAGAGCTCGGCGACCAACCCGGCGCCGACGTGGCTCTACGTGTGGTTCTGGGTGGGGCTGGTGCCGGCCTCGGTGCTGCTCGGGCCGGTGTGGCGGCTGTTCAACCCGCTTCGCCTCGCCGTCGCGACCAACGGCGGCCGCCCGCTGCTGGGCGAGCGGGCCGAGCGCATCGTCGAGCGGGCCGGTTACTGGCCCGCGGTGGCGGGCCTCGCGGCGTTCCTCTGGCTCGAGCTCGTCCACCCGGATCCGGACTCCCCGCGCACGGTCGCCCTGTTCGCCAGCGGCTACGCGCTCGTGCACGTGATCGCCGGCATGCTGCTCGGGGCGCGCTGGTTCGACCGCGGCGACGGCTTCGAGGCGTACTCGAGCCTGCTCGGCCGGCTCTCCCCGATCGGCCGCCGCGACGACGGCCGGCTCGTCGTGCGCAACCCCCTCGCCGGGCTCGCCGGCGTGCGGCCGGCGCCGGGGCTCGTCGCGCTCGTGTGCCTGCTGCTCGGCTCGACCGCGTTCGACGGGCTGACCAGGACCCAGTTCTGGCGAACGGCGACCGTCGGCGTCGATGACCTCGGCTACCTGGCGCTCGGCACCGCCGGCCTCGTCGCGGCCGTGCTCGCGGTCGCGCTCGTCTACCTCGGCGCGCTCGCCCTGACCAGGCCGTACCTGACCGACCGTGGGCGGTCGCTGCCGGTGGCGTTCGTGCACACGCTGATCCCGATCGCGGTCGGCTACACCGTCGCGCACTACTTCTCGCTAGCGGTGTTCCAGGGTCAGGCCGGCCTGCTGCTGGCCGGCGACCCCCTCGGCGCCGGCT
>DASSUA010000033.1:0-3548 GCA_035707525.1 Pseudonocardiaceae bacterium | reverse complement strand
CCCCGGCGATCACCGCCGGCGGCGCCGCGGTGCTTTGCGTCGCGCTCGGCGGGGTGCTGACCCGGATCTTCGGCGATCACTCGACCGGTGTGGTGGTGGCGGCCGCGGGCGGCCTGCCGATGGCGTTCGTGTGCGGGCTGTACGTCGTGCCCGGCGGCCTCGACCGGCCGAACCTGCTGCTGGCCTGCGCGCTCGTGCTCGTGGTGGCGGCAAGCTCGATCATGGTGCTGGGCACCGGCGTCACGGTGTTCATCGCGGCCGGGTCGGCGGCGGCCCTCGGCGCCGGGGCGACCCTGTTCGCCACCCTCGTCGCCCACCCGGCCGCCGGCATCGCCGCCGGCACGGCCGCGTTCGCGCTCGCCCTGCTCTCGGCGCTGCCGAGGCTGACCATCCAGCTGGCCAGGCTGCCGCTGCCGCAGGTGCCGGGCAGCGCCGAGGACCTCAAGGAGGACACCGGCTTTCCGGACTACGCGGCCATCGAGCGCCGCGCCGGCCTGGCACACGCCCACATGACCGGCATGATCATCGGTTGCGGCGCCGTCGCGGCGATCTGCGCGGTCGTGGTCGCGCTGCCGGGGACCATGTTCGGCATCGTGCTCGGCGTGGTGATCACGCTGGTGATGCTGCTGCGCTCGCGCACCTACGCGAACGGGACGCAGGCGGTCGCGCTGCTGTCCGCCGGCATGCTGGCCGCCGCCGGGCTGGTGGCCGGCTGGATGGTCAACGCCGACGATGCCGTGCTGAACCTGTGGGTGTTCGGCTCGCTCATGCTGCTCGCGGTGGCCGCGCTCGTGCTCGGCGTCGTGGTGCCCAACCAGCGCTTCTCGCCCGTCATGCGGCGGCTGGTCGACATCTGCGAGGCCGTTCTGATCGTCGCGGTGCTGCCGCTCGCGCTCGCCGTCATGGACCTGTACAACACGGTTCGCCAGATTCCTGGGGGTTGAGCACTTTGCGCCGGTTCGCACCCGCCCGGCGGGTCGCCGCGCTGGCCACCGTCCTCGGGCTGGCCACCGTCCTCGGGCTGGCCGCCGGTGGCGCCGGCTGGCCGGCCGCCGCGCAGGACGCCCCCACCATCGGGGTACCGCCCCCGCCGAACCCGGCGCTGGTGCCCGCCCCGGCGGAGAGCACGCCGCGCGAGTACGACGGGAGCATCGAGGACGTCCAGCGCAAGATCGGCCCGCCGGCGCTGGAGGGCAGCCAGGCGTGCGTCGGCTCGGGCACCGGCGGCGAGCCGCGCGTGGAGGACCGGCCGTGGGGGCAGCTTCGGCTGCGGTACCCCGAGCTGTGGCAGTTCGCCCCCAGACAGGGCGAGGGCCAGCGGATCGCGGTGATCGACACGGGCGTGAACCCGCACCCCCGGCTCCGTGGCCGGCTGCAGGACGGCGGCGACTTCGTGCTCAACGCGACCGGGCTGCACGACTGCGACGGCCACGGCACGCTCGTGGCCGGCATCATCGCCGCCGACGAGAACCCGGACACCGGGTTCGCCGGCATCGCCCCCAGGGCGACGATCCTGAGCATCCGGCAGAGCAGCGAGCTGCTGAAGACCAGGTATGTCAGCGAGCGGCGGGAGACCGCAGGGCAGCAGTTCGGCCTGCCGAGCGGCGACACGACGACGATGGCCAGGGCGATCAGGCACGCCGTCGACGTGCTCCGCGCGAGAGTGATCAACATCTCCGAGGCGGCGTGCCTGACCGCCGCCAGGGGCAACCTTCCCCAGGCCGGTGCGGGGCACGCGCTCGATCTGCAGGCCGCGGTGCGCTACGCGACCGATCACGACGTCGTCGTGGTCGTCGCGGCCGGCAACGTGGACCAGGACTGCCCGCAGAACGAGACCGGCATCAATGCCGTCGCCTCACCGGCGTGGTTCGACGACGACGTGCTCGCCGTAGCGGCGATGCAGGAGAACGGCGAGCCGGCGCGGGAGTTCACGCTCGCCGGGCCGTGGGTCGACGTCGGCGCCCCGGGCACCGAGATCACCTCGCTCGACCCGGCCACCGGCGGTCTGGCCAACCAGACGATCGAGAACGGGCAGCGCGGCTTCATCCAGGGCACCAGCTTCGCCACCCCGTACGTGGCCGGGCTCGCCGCGCTGATCAGGGAGCGGTTCCCGGACCTGACCGCGCGCGAGGTCATGTACCGCATCGAGCGCACCGCGCAGCGGCCCGGCGGCAAGGGCGGGCGTAACGACCTCGCCGGCTACGGCATGATCAACCCGGTGGCGGCGCTCACCGCGGTGATCCCCGAGGAGTTCGGCGCCGCCCCGCCCCAACCCGCCCCCGGCCGGCTGGAGAACCTGCTGCCGCCGGTCCGCAAGGACCCGTTGCCGACCAGGGTCGCGCTGATCGGCTCCGGAGCCGGCCTCGGACTGCTCGGCATCACGATGTTCGTCGTCTACACCGTGCAGCGCTCCAGGCGGCAGCCCGCCGCTCCCTGACCAGCCCCGACCAGCCTCGACCAGCCCCGACCAGCCCCGACCAGCTCAGTCCTCGCCGATCACCGGCGGCGCGGTTCTGGTCGGCTTGCCGAACAGCTCGCTCGGATCGGCGACGATGCGGGACTTCGTGCGGTGCTCGTTGTCCTGGCCGGCACCCGCGCCACCCATCGCCATCGGCATGAACGGGACGGCGGCCGCTCCCCTGGCGCCGGCTCCCTGGCCACCGGCCGCGGCGGCCGAGCCACCGGTCGCGGCCGGCAGCGTCGGCTCGGGCCGGATCGGCTCGGCGGCGAGCGTGCGCATGGCCGGCTCCGCGGGTTGTGCCGGCGGTGCCGCCGCCGCGCCACCGGCAGGCGCAGCACCGCCGGCGCCGAGCGCGAGACCGGACGACCCCGTGCCGGCGGCCGGCGCCTGCTCGGGTGGTGGCCGGTCGGCCGGCTGGCCCGGCGGCTGCAGCTCGGGCGGCTGCGGCACGTCCGTCCGCCACGACCACGCCTGCTGCGGGAACGGCGTCGCGACGCGGACCTCGGCGAACGGCTCGCCGGCGTCGAGGTCGTCACACAGCTCGACGAACGCGTCGAGCACGTCGCGGACCGCCTCGAACACCCGCCGGCCGCAGCCGCGAACCTCCGCGAGCTGCCGGCCGGCCAGCTGCTCGCCGCCGGCCGGCAGGATCATCGCCGCGGACACCCGGTCGGCGCCCCCGGAGAGCAGCTCGACCAGGTCGGTGACGAGCCGCTGCACGGCGTCCGCGGTGCGGTCGAGGACCTCCGCCATCACCGTCATCGCGTCCGACAGGCCACGCCCGGCCGCACCCACCTGCCGCATGTGCTCCAGGAACGAGTCGGCGACCGCGCCCTCCCAGGCCGCGTCCAGGCCGCCGAGCGGGGTCGTCACCCGGTCGGCGAGCTCCTCGACCGCGTTGGCCGCCCGCTGCCACCGCTGCGCCTGTTCGTGCAGGTCACGCCAGCGGCCGACGACCGGGCCGAAGTACTCCTGCACCGGGTCGGGCACACCGAGGTGACGCGCCGTCCTCGACAGGTAGTCCAGGGCGGGGCCGGCGCCGGTGACGGCGCGCTCGGCGTCCGCCGTGGAGACGGTCCCGGCGCTC
>DASSUA010000032.1:0-2951 GCA_035707525.1 Pseudonocardiaceae bacterium | reverse complement strand
CGGGCTCGTCGCGGGCGCGTTCGCCGTCGCGGTCATGCCGGTCGCCGGGTACGCCGCCGCGGCGGCCAGGGCTCGTGGGGTACGCCCGGTGGGCGCGTTCCGCGCGGTCCTCGCCGTGGCACTGGTCGATGTGCTCCTGCTCCTCGCCTCCGGGGCGGGTCTGCGCGAGTGACCGAGAGCGACGCCGTTAGGCTGTACCGCGATCTATGACGTGAGACAGCTGATCGGTGACGCGAGACGGCTGGTCGATGACGTGACGGCTGGGGGATCTCGATGACGCGCACGAGTGTGCTGGCGGCGGGCGTGCTGGCCGCCTCGGTCACGGTTGCCTTCGCGGGCGGGTGCAGCGCTGGCCAGGTCACCCAGACCGATCAGCAGGTGGCCGCGGTGCCGGGAGTCAGCACCGACCTGGCCGTCGCCGGAGGCCGGGTGTCCGTGCGCAACGTCCTGCTGCCCTATCCCGGCGCCCAGGGCTACCCCCAAGGCAGTAGTGCGCCGGTGGAGGTGGCCATCTTCAACGACACCCGGCGGCCGCTGCGGGTGCGCGTGTCGAGCCCGGACGCGGCGCAGGTGGTGCTCTCCGCGCCTACACCGTCTCCGGCGGGGCCGGCGACCGCATCCCCGTCGGCGACCGCATCCCCGAGGGCGACCGCATCCCCGTCGGCGACCGCATCCCCGGGGGCGGCGGCGACCTCGTCTCCTGCTGGGGGCGCGGCGGAGCTGGAGATCCCGGCCGGGGGATACACCGTCTTCACGTCCGGCTCCCCACGCCAGTTGCGGCTGGTCGGGCTGGCCACCGCCCGCAAGCCAGGCCAGTCGGTGCGCCTGCGCTTCGAGTTCACCGGCGGCGCCGCCGTGGAGGTCAGCGCGGGGATCGCCCCACCGTTCACCCCGGCGCCCCGTAGTCCGATGATCTTCGAGGAGACCCACGGCGCCGGCCCTGGCCACGGCTGAGCCGAGTCCGGCCGCTGTCGTACCCACCGGCTACCGTGCCCGCGTGATCTCTCCGAACGCCCCAGACCCCGACCCAGCACAGTCCGCGCCACGCGCCTCGGCCCGCCCGTCCCGAGCTCCGGCAAGGGCGGGGCGTCCCGCGTTCGAGTGCGACGTCTGCGGGCACCAGCCGCCCAAGTGGCTAGGGCGGTGCCCGGAGTGCGGCGAGTGGGGCTCGGTGGTCGAGTCCACGCTCCCGCCCGCCGGCAGTGCCGGCCGGTCCGGCAAGCCTCGCCCACCGGCGCAGCCGGCCCGGCCGATCGCGCAGATCAGCGCCGTCCCGGCCCAGGCGCGGGCGACCGGCGTGCCCGAACTCGACCGGGTCCTAGGGGGTGGTCTCGTGCCCGGCGCCGTGGTGCTGGTGGCCGGGGAACCCGGCGTGGGCAAGTCCACCCTGCTGCTGGAGGCGGCCCAGCAGTGGGCGGTTAGCTCCGGGAGCGCAGCGCTCATGATCAGCGGGGAGGAGTCGGCGAGCCAGGTGCGGCTGCGCGCCGAGCGCATCGGCGCCCTCGCCGACCAGCTCTACCTGGCCGCCGAGACCGACCTGGGCG
Organism: Pseudonocardiaceae bacterium; assembly: GCA_035707525.1. Lineage (GTDB taxonomy): Bacteria > Actinomycetota > Actinomycetes > Mycobacteriales > Pseudonocardiaceae > DASSUA01. The sequence continues at coordinate 1,407 of DASSUA010000032.1, read as the reverse complement.
CGGTGCTGGGGCATCTCGACGCGGTCAAGCCGGGGCTGCTGGTGGTCGACTCGGTGCAGACAGTGTCCACACCGGACGCGGACGGGGTGCCGGGCGGGGTCACCCAGGTGCGAGCGGTCACCGCAGCGCTCGTCGCCGTCGCCAAGGAGCGCGGCATAGCCACCGTGCTCGTCGGGCACGTCACCAAGGACGGCCAGGTGGCCGGGCCCCGGGTGCTCGAGCACCTCGTCGACGTGGTGCTGCACTTCGAGGGCGACAAGCACTCCTCGCTGCGCCTGGTGCGCGGCCTGAAGAACCGGTTCGGCCCCGCGGACGAGGTGGGCTGCTTCGAGATGCACGAGGGCGGCATCACCAGCCTGCCGGACCCTTCCGGGCTGTTTCTCACCCGGTACGCGCAGGCGGTCCCCGGCACCTGCGTGACCGTTGCCATGGAGGGGCGCCGGGCGCTGGTGACCGAGGTGCAGGCGCTGGTCGGGGCGTCGGTGGCCGGCTCTCCCCGGCGGACGGTGTCCGGGCTCGACAGCGCCCGGCTGGCCATGGTGCTCGCGGTGTTGCAGCGCCGGGCCGAGCGGCTGGCGCTGCACGACCGGGAGGTGTTCGCCGCGACCGTCGGCGGCATCCGGGTGGTCGAGCCAGCGGCCGACCTGGCCGTCGCGCTGGCCGTCGCGTCCGGAGCCCTCGACCTCCCCATGGCCCCTGACCTGGTGGCGATCGGCGAGGTAGGCCTCACCGGTGAGGTCCGCCGGGTAGGCGCGGTGCCGCGCCGGCTCGCCGAGGCGGCACGGCTGGGGTTCCGGGCCGCCCTGGTGCCGCCCGGGTGCGGGCCGGCGGCGACCGGGCCGGCTCCGGGCGGGATGACTGTGCTGGAGGTGCCGACCGTGCGGGTCGCCCTGCACTGCGCCGCCCAGGCCGCAGCGGAGGTGGGCCGGTAACCGTGCGGGCGTTAGCGAAGCAGCAAAGGCGTTAGCCGCGCCGAGTGGCCTGGGTAGGCAACGGCGCCGGTCCGCTGGTGGCGAACGCAGCGGTCGGTGACGGCGCGGGCCGGGCGCGGGTTGTGCCCATCTCAGCGGAGGTGGACCGGGGCCGCTCATCCGCCACCACCACATGGTCGGGCGCGACCGAGCGCAGGCTCGCGAGCTGAGCCTGCGGCGTCCCGACGAACTCGCCTATGCGGACCGCGAGGTGGTATCCGGTCACCGCCGACCCGCGACCGCGCTGCATCCGGCTGATCCGGACGGCCGAGCGCAGCACGGACCGGTCCCAACAGCGTGGCCAGTCGCCCAGCCGGCCGTCGCGCCGGCCATGGCAGCGCACCAGGAGAAATGTTTCACCCCGGCTTGTGTACGTGGTCACCTCCGCCACGTACGCCCACGGGACCAGGAGCGTGCGCAGGAAGCCGGGGCGGAC
>DASSUA010000031.1:0-2138 GCA_035707525.1 Pseudonocardiaceae bacterium | reverse complement strand
CCGGGCGGGGCCTGGCCGGGCGGGGCCTGGCCGGGCGGGGCCTGGCCGGGCGGGGCCTGGCCCGGGGCGGGGCCTGGCTAAGGGCTTGGGTAGCGGGTGGCGCTGGTCATGATCGCCGTTTGGGTGCCGATAACCGCGCTCAGCGCGGCTCATCGCACCGAAACAGCGATCATGAGGCGCCAGCTACCGATCGCCGGGCACGCGGCCGCCTGGAACGTCGCATGATCGGCGAAAGTGTGAGCTCACCATGCAGTTTGCCGGCGAGGCCGCATGGTGAGCTCACACTTTCGGCGATCATGAACGCTGGCGCCGCGTGGGCGCGCCAGCGTGTGGCATGGGCGCCAGCGTGTGGCATGGGCGCCAGCGTGTGGCGTGGGCGCCATTCGCTCCTTGTAGCGAAGCGAATGACGCCCACGTGTCCCCTCCGAGATGGCCGCGGGGCGACCTCGGGTTCGGTGGGCGCGCAGCGTGGTGGGGTGAGGAGGCACGCGGGATCGCGAGCGGCGTTCGCCCATGACGGCTAGGCCATGTCGGTGGGTAGGGCGTTAGTGCCCGATCGCCTGAGGGCGGCCGGGTCGGCGTGGGCGAGGATGCGCTCGCGGAACGGTCGCTGGCGCAGGGCGGCGATCGCCGCCTCGACGATATCGCCGATCGGATGCGGCAGTTCGGCATCGAGCTCCGCCCCCGCCGCGACGGTCGCGTCCCACTCGGCGTCCAGGAGGGGCAGCAGCGATCGCGCGTGTTCGGTGAGGTGCACGATCCGCTGCCTGGCGTCGGTGCCCGGCTCCAGGGTGATCAGGCCCTCGCGGGCCATCTGGCCGAGGGTCTGGCTGGCCGCGGAGTGGGTCACGCCGACCGCCCGGGCGAGGTCGCGGATGGGGCTGGCGCCGTGCGCGGCGACCGCTCGCACGAACGGGACGTACCGGGGCCGGAACCGCGGCATGCCGAGATCGGCGTAGACCTTGGCGATGTCGCCGTCGAGCAGGTCAAGCAGGTGACGCAGCCGCGTGCCGACGCCGAATTCCATGAGTGCTAATGTAACAGCACTGTCATAATGAGGCGGGGAGGCGCGACTGTGGCCGTGTATCCGGAGATCGAGCCGTACGAGCACGGGATGCTCGACGTGGGCGATGGCAACCTCGTCTACTGGGAGACCTGCGGGAATCCGGCGGGCAAGCCGGCGCTCGTGCTGCACGGCGGCCCGGGAGCCGGCTGCTCGCCGGGAATGCGCCGGCTGTTCGACCCGGCGGCGTACCGGGTGGTGCTGTTCGACCAGCGCCAGTCCGGCCGTAGCACACCGGACGCGGCCGACTTCGAGACGGACCTGGCGTCGAACACGACGCCGCACCTGCTCGCGGACATCGAGCAACTGCGCGAGCACCTGGGCGTGCAGCGGTGGCTGCTGTTCGGGGGCTCATGGGGGTCGACGCTCGGGCTGGCCTACGCCCAGCGGCACCCGCAGCGGGTCAGCGGGATCGTGCTGATGGGCGTCACATCGAGCCGCCGGATGGAGATCGACTGGCTGTACCACCAGGTCGGGCGGCTGTTTCCGCAGGAGTGGGCCCGGTTCCGGGACGGGGTGCCGGCGCAGGACCGCGACGGCAATCTGGTCGCGGCCTACCACCGGTTGCTCAACAGCCCGGACCCCGAGGTTCGGGCCGAGGCGGCCGAACAGTGGTGCCGCTGGGAGACCTCGCTCGTCTCGACCGACCCGGACTACAAGCGCGGCCCGCGCTGGTCCGACCCGGCGTTCCGCTACCGGTTCGCCCGGATCGTGACCCACTACTTCGTCAACGATGTCTGGCTGCCGGAGGGCGTGCTGCTGCGGGAGGCCGGCCGGCTGGCCGGGATTCCCGGGGTGCTGGTGCACGGCCGCTGGGACTACGGCGGCCCGCTGGACACGGCGTGGGAGCTGGCCCGGCGGTGGCCCGACGCCGAGCTGGTGACGGTGAGCGGGGCCGGCCACGCGGCCACCGATCCCGGCATGACCGAGGCGGTCGTGGCCGCCCTCGACAAGTTCGCCAACGGGTGACCTACGGCCGCAGGTCTGATCCGGCTCACCGCGGACGGCGGCGCCGGCCGGCAGCAGCCCCGGGTCCTCTCAGGCTGCGGCCGGCCGCGGGCCTGAGTGCTTTCAT
>DASSUA010000030.1:0-5073 GCA_035707525.1 Pseudonocardiaceae bacterium | reverse complement strand
CAAGAAGCCCGACCTTGTCGTCCTGACCACCGCGCCGGCCGAGGCCGCCACGATCGTCGGTCAGTCCGCCGCCCGCGGCTACACCGGCAAGTTCATCGGCACCTCGCCGACCTGGAACCCCGGCCTGATCACCAGCCCGGCGGCGCCGGCGCTCAAGGCCCTGTTCCTGCAGACGGCACCGTGGGACTCGTGGGGCACCGACTCCCCCGGCCACAAGGCGATGCGCGAGGCGATCGGCACCTCGGTGACGCCGAACGACGGCTACACCGCCGGCTGGGTCTGGTCGTACCCGCTCAAGGCCGCCCTCGAGAAGGCCGCCGAGAACAAGGACCTCACCCGTGAGGGCGTGCTCAACGCCGTCAAGCAGCTGTCCGAGGTCGACTACGAGGGCATGCTGCCCGAGGGCTCCGGCAACTACGCCGCCGGTGCCGACGGCCTGGTCCGGGTCACCGCGATCTACAAGCCGGACGACGCGGCCCCGACCAAGGTCTCCCAGGTCAAGGAGCTGTTCACCGGCGAGACGGCGGAGGCCTTCAAGCTCGAGAGCCCCTGCTTCCGCCAGCTCTGACCACCTTTTCCCCTTTGCACTTGGGGAGCTTCAGTTCCGCATTTGGCGCTGAAGCTCCCCAAGTGCCGGGGGGTGGGGGTGGGGGTTAGAAGCGGGGGTGGGCGCCGCGCAGGACGGCGCGGTCGCCGTCCGGGTCCATGCCGATGTCGCGGGCCTTGCGGACCTGGCCGGCGACCCAGCACGGCACGTGCCGCGCGGTGAGCACGGCCAGGGCACGGTCGGTGTCCTCGGCCGCAACGACCGCCACCATGCCGACGCCCATGTTGAACGTACGCTCCATCTCGGCCCATTCGACGCGCCCGCGGTGGGCGATCAGGGCGAACACCGGGGCCGGCGTCCAGGTGCCCCGGTCGACCTCGGCGACCAGGCCGCGCGGCATGACCCTGGCGAGGTTGCCGGCCAGCCCGCCGCCGGTGATGTGGGCGTAGGTGCGCACGTCGGCCTCGGCGAGCACGGCCAGGCAGTCCTTGGCATAGATGCGGGTGGGTTCGAGCAGTTCCTCGCCGAGGGTGCGGCCGAACTCCTCCACGTGGCCCTCGAGCGGCATCCGGGCGATGTCCAGCAGCACGTGCCTGACCAGCGAGTAGCCGTTGGAGTGCAGGCCGGACGACCCGAGCGCGAGTACGACGTCACCGGGCCGCACCCGGTCGGGGCCCAGCAGGTCGTCGTGCTCGACGACGCCGACCCCGGTCGCGGACAGGTCGTAGTCGCCGGGCGCCATCAGGCCGGGGTGCTCGGCGGTCTCGCCGCCGAGCAGCGCGCAGCCGGCGTGTGAGCATCCCTCCGCCACGCCCCGGACGAGCTCGGCGATGCGCTCCGGCACGACCTTGCCGACCGCGATGTAGTCCTGCAGGAACAACGGCTCGGCGCCACACACGACCAGGTCGTCGACGACCATCGCGACGAGGTCGATACCGATCGTGTGGTGCACGTCGAGCGCCTGCGCGACCGCGATCTTGGTCCCGACGCCGTCGGTCGAGCTGGCCAGCACCGGTTCCCGCCAGCGGTCAAGGCGCAGCCGGAACAGGCCGGCGAAGCCGCCGATGTCGCCGAGCACCTCCGGCCGGCGGGCCTTCTCGGCCCACGGCCGCAGCCGGTCGACGGCTTCCTCGCCCGCTCCGATGTCCACGCCGGCGGCGGCGTAGGTGAGCGGTGGGCGAGCGTAGAAGGTACTGGCGAAGGGCCGTTCGGTCTGGGTCATCGCTGTCAAGGCTCCGGGCAACGGTGCGAGAGTGCAACAAATGTAACCTTACGCACACGGAATGTTACGTGGCGTGCTAGGGCCGGCGGAGGGCGTCCTCGGCGCCGTACCCGACCGGCAGCGGCCCCGCCAGCAGGTCGCCGGAGACGCCGCGCTCGATGTCCTCCAAGAGGTGCTTGCCGATGTTCTCGGCGGCCGGCAGCGGAATCGGGTAGTTCCCGTCGAAGCACGCGGCGCACAACCGCGTACGCGGCTGATCGGTGGCCGTGACCAGCCCGTCGAGCGACACATAGCCCAACGAGTCTGCGCCAATCGAACGACGGACGCCATCGAGATCCATACCGTTTGCAATCAGTTCCGCCCGGGAGGCGAAATCGATGCCGTAGAAGCACGGCCACCGTACCGGGGGCGAGGCGATCCGTACATGCACTTCAACGGCGCCGGCCTCGCGAAGCATCCGGAGCAGGGCGCGCTGGGTATTGCCGCGCACGATCGAGTCGTCGACGACGACGAGTCGCTTGCCTCGAATCACGTCGCGCAGCGGGTTGAGCTTGAGCCGGATGCCGAGCTGGCGGATCGTCTGCGAGGGCTGGATGAACGTCCGCCCGACGTAGGCGTTCTTGACCAGGCCCGAGCCGTACGGGATGCCGGAGCCCTGCGCGTAGCCGATCGCGGCCGGGGTGCCGGACTCCGGGACCGGGATCACCAGGTCGGCCTCGACGGGGTGCTCGGCGGCCAGCCGCCGGCCGACGGCGACCCTGGCCTGGTGCACCGACCGCCCCGAGATCGTGCTGTCCGGCCTGGCCAGGTAGACGAACTCGAACAGGCAGCCCTTCGGCTCGGGGACCCCGAATCTGGACGAGCGCAGCCCACCGGCGTCGATCGCGAGCAGCTCGCCCGGCTCGACCTCGCGCACGAACGAGGCTCCGACGATGTCGAGCGCCGCGGTCTCGCTGGCGACCACCCAGCCGCGCTCCAGCCGGCCGAGGCAAAGCGGCCGCACGCCGTGCGGGTCCCGCGCCGCGTACAGCGTTCGCTCGTCGCAGAACACCAGCGAGAACGCTCCGCGCAGGGTCGGCAGCAGGTCGCGGGCCGCCTGTTCGACGCCGGTGTCGGCGGCGGCCGCGGCGAGTATGTCGCAGATCAGGTCGGAGTCGGTCGTCGCGTGGACCGGCGCCTTGCCGTCGTTGCCGCGCACCGCGGCTGCTTGGCGGCTGCGGGCGAGCAGGTCGGCGGTGTTGACCAGGTTGCCGTTGTGGCCGAGCGCGATGCCGGTGCGGATGTCCGCCTCGGTGGCCTCGCCGCCCAGCCGGATCGCCCGGAACGTCGGCTGCGCGTTCTCCCAGGTGGTGGATCCGGTCGTCGAATACCGGGTGTGCCCGATCGCGACCTCGCCGCGCAGGCTCGACAGGGTCAGCTCGTCGAACACCTGGCTCACCAGGCCGAGGTCCTTGAACACCAGCACCTGGGTACCGTCGCCGACGGCGATGCCCGCGGCCTCCTGGCCGCGGTGCTGCAGAGCGTAGATTCCGAAATAGGTCAGTTTGGCGACATCCTCACCGGGCGCCCACACCCCGAACACCCCGCACTCCTCGCGCGGCACGTCCTCGGTGTTGACGGTCGACGGGCTCGGCCTGCGCGAGTCGTTGACCACGTGCCGAGTGTACGTCGCCGCGATCCTCCGACCGGTCCAACCGCGCCGCCGGCCGGCTCAGCTGACCCGGTCGGTCGCTGAGGTGGTTGAGCCGCCACTGCTCGCGTTAACGTTTGCGTAATGGCGGTCGGGGCCCGGAGGTGAAGCCGTATGCGGATCCAGGACGTACTGCGCGCCAAGGGCGGTGAGGTGTACACCATCAGCCCGGAGGCGACGGTCACCGAGCTGCTGGCCAGGCTCGCATCGCACAACGTCGGCGCCCTGGTGGTGTGCGCGGACGACGACACCGTGGCCGGCATCGTTTCCGAGCGCGACGTGGTGCGCCGGCTCGACGACCGCGGCACCGAGGTCCTGGGCTCGACGGTTTCGCAGATCATGACCACGACCGTCACCACGTGCTCGGAGCGGGACGCCGTGGAGGAGCTGATGCGGCTGATGACCGATCGCCGGATCAGGCACGTGCCGGTCGTGCGCGACGGCCGCCTGGTCGGCCTGATCAGCATCGGCGACGTCGTCAAGCACCGGATCGGAGAGCTCGAGCACGAGCGCCAGAACCTGATCGGCTACATCGCCGGCTGACCGCGCCCGGTCATCGCACGACCGGCAACAGGGGGGCCACCTCGGCCGCCCGGGTGCCGGACGCCGTGAGCCGGCCGGAGGCGACCGCGTCGGCCCAGGTCAGGCGCTCGGTGGCGAGCCGAAGCCAGGTCGAGGCGTCGGTCTGCACCACATTCGGCGGGGTGCCGCGGGTGTGCCGGGGTCCGGCCACGCACTGCACGACCGCGAACGGCGGCACCCGCACCTCGACGCTGCTGCCCGGCGCGAGCTGCGCCAGCGTGCGCAGGCTCAGCCGGACCGCCGTGGCCAGCTCGGCCCGGGACGGCTCCGGCCCGTGCCCGTCCAGCCACGGAAGCACGGTCGCGACCGCGGCGCGCAGCTCGTGCGGGTCCACCGCTCGCCGGTTGGCCACGCCTGGCAGGGTAGCTACCGTGCACGCTCGTGCGGCGGCGGGTGAAGATCGGGCTGGCCGGGTTGGCGACCGTGCAGACCTACCGGTGGTTGCGGGTGGTCACGAGCGTGCAACGCCACCAGCGGCACTGGGTGCGGCGTCAGCTGCGACCCGGCGAGCTGCGCTACGCCGCCCTCGGTGACTCGCTCGCCCAGGGAATCGGCGCCTCCGAGCCGGAGCGCGGCTATGTCGGGTTGCTGGCCGCCCGGCTGGAGCGCGCGACCGGGCTCGGTGTTCAGGTTGTCAACCTGTCGGCGACCGGTGTCCTGATCGACGACGTGACCAACTACCAGCTGCCCGCGCTGCTCCGCCTCGATCCGCCGCCGGACCTGGTCACCGTGACGGCCGGTACCAACGACGCCGGTCGCCGCGACCATGGTGGCGTCGGCGAGCGCTTCGACGCGCTGTGCGCGCGGCTGCCGGCCGGCACGCTCATCGCCGACCTGCCCCGTTTCCACCACGGCCGGCGCCGGGTGGCCGCCCGCGCGGCCGCCGCCGTGGTTCGCGATGTGCTCGGCCGGCACCCGCACCTGGTCCCGGTCCGGCTCGACGAGGCGACCGCGGGTTCGGGCCTGAGCCTGCGCAGCGCCGACCTGTTCCACCCCAACGACCGGGGCCACCGCCACTACGCCGACCTGTTC
>DASSUA010000029.1:0-4452 GCA_035707525.1 Pseudonocardiaceae bacterium | reverse complement strand
CCCACTGGTCAACTACGCGACCGGCGTCGTGCTCGTGCCGGCGTTTCTGATCATGCTGTACCGGGCCGTCGGCGACCGCTCGTGGACGATGTCCGGGCTCACCGCGGCAAGCGCGGCCGCGCTGCTGGTGATCCACCCGGGCGCGGCGTTCGTGGCCGTGGTGTTCGCCGTCGCCATGATCGCCGAACGGTGGCTGCTCGGCCCCCGCGGTATCCCGCGCGACCTGCTGATGCTCGCCGGCATCGGCGCGGTCACCGCGGTGCTCGCGCTGCCGGCCGTGCTCGGCTCGCTCAACAGCTTCGCCGACGCCCCGGTGTACGTGTGGCCGGCCGACCAGCCCGCCGCGCACGCGTTGGGCGACCTGCTCGGGTTCAGCCACCTTTCGGCGTTCCCGCGCTGGTTCCTGGTGCTGCCGCTGTTCGCCGGAATCGTGGGCCTGCGGCGGCTGCGGCCGCTGTGGTGGCTGCTCGCCGGGTCGGCGGTGTTCGCGGGGCTGTTCCTGCTGAGCGCGTCCTACCAGCACCCGCTGATCCCGCTGCTGACCAGGCCGTGGTGGAACGACCGCTGGCGGATCATCGCGGTCGCCACGATCGGCGCGATCGTGCTGGCCGCGCACGGCATGGTCGTGCTCAGCGACGCCGTGCGCCGGCGCTCGCTGCGGTTCGCCGCGGCGCTGCCCGGCGGCTTCGGCAACGGCGTGCGCACCGCCCTGCGGGCCTCCCCCCTGGTGCCGCTCGTCGTCGTCGGCGCTCTTGCTATCGGCAGCAACGGGTTCTACCTCGAGGAAAACGCGTTGCGCGTGCAGCGTGGCCAGTACCTGCCGGGGCCGGGCCTGTCGCCGCTCGAACGCGAGGGCGTGGCGAAGCTCGCCACGCTGGTTCCGCCGGGCGCGCGCGTGATGAACCAGGACGGTGACGGCTCGGCATGGATGTTCGCCCTCACCGGCGTCCGCCCGGTCAACGGGCACATCGAGACAGCGGGCCTGAGCCCGACCCAGAAGCTGCTGCAGCAGCGGTTCAACCGGCTCGACACCGACCCGCAGGTCCGCGCAGCCGTCGAACGCCTCGACATCCGCTACGTCTTCGTCGGCCGGGGCTACGTCCGCCCGAACTTCCGCCGGGCCGACGGCCTGCGGCGCCTGGACCTGGTCTCCTCGCTGGAGCTGGTCTACGAGAACCCGGACGTCCGGATCTACCGCGTCCTGAACGGCCCCTCCTGACGGGCACTTGGGGAGCTTCAGTTGCGCGAGCCGCGGCTAAAGCTCCCCGAGTGCCCAGAAGGGGGGCGCTGTCAGCTCTGTTCGAGGCGGCTGCCGGGCAGGACCGCGGGGTGCTCGTGCGGGGCCTGCAGTAGCCCTCGTTCGCGGTTGACCAGCTCGGCTTCGCGGATGGCCAGGGTCCGGCTCAGCTCGGTGAACCGGCGGTCCAGCTCCCGGAACCGCAGGTAGGTGTTGAGCGTGGCCAGCGCGAAGCCGGCGACCAGCAGGTAGAGCACGAGGTCGGCGCCGCGGCCGACGCCCATCCGGTTGGCCAGCCAGGTCACGTCGTCCGGGCGCAGCACGGCCCACGCGTTGGCGGCCAGGAACGCGAAGAACGCGATGCGCTTGCCGGCCTGCATGCGCACGCCGTACCAGCGGCGGACGAACATGACCAGGACGATCGCGATGACCGCGAGCAGCAGCAGCTGGATCCACATCGGCATCAGCCCCGCTGCCGCACCGACAGGTCGAACAGGATGTTCACCCCGTTGATCAGCGACTGGCCCTTGGACATCGAGTACTCGGTGTAAAGGATCGTCACCGGGGCCTCCACGACCCTGGCCCGCGCCTTCGCCAGCTGCGAGACGATCTCCGACGCGTGCGCCATGCCGTTCATGGTGATCCGCAGGCCCTCGGCGACCGGGCGGGTGAGCACGCGCAGGCCGTTGTGCGTGTCGGTGAGCTGCAGCCGGCGCGCGGTCGGCGAGAGCGCGACCACGGCGCGCAGCACGACACGCTTGGCCGCCGGCACCTTGCGGGGCTGGTCGAGAAAGCGCGAGCCGAGCACGGCGTCGGCGCCGCCCTGCCGGGCGAGCTCCACCATGCGCAGCGCGTCCTCCACCCGGTGCTGGCCGTCGGCGTCGAAGGTGACGAAGTACCTGCCGCCCTCGCGCGCAAGCGCGTAGCTCAAGCCGGTCTGCAGCGCGGCGCCCTGGCCCATGTTGACCGGATGACGCACCAGGTGGGCACCTGTCGCGGCGACCCGCTGGGCCGAGCGGTCCCGGCTGCCGTCGTCGACGCACACGACGTTGGGGAAGACCTGCTGCACGTCGCCGACGACGCCGGCGATGACCTGTTCCTCGTTGAAGACCGGGATGACGACCCACACGTCGCTGTTCGCCATCACCCGCTCCGAATCAGTGCCCTCGATTCGCCCATGCTAGCCAGCCCGCCTCAGGGCACCAGGCACGCCAGCTCGTCGGCGACCTTCTTGGCGATCTCCAGGGCCGCCGTCGCGGCCGGCGAGGGGGCGTTGAGCACGTGCACCTGCCGGGGCGCGTTGACGAACAGGAAGTCCTGCACGAGCGAACCGTCGGGGAACATCGCCTGGGCGCGCACGCCGGCCGGGGCGCGGACCAGGTCGGCCTCGGTCACCGCCGGCACCAACCGGCGCAGCGCCGCGGCGAACCGCCGCCGCGACAGTGAGCGGGCCACCTCGGCGGCGCCGGTGCGGACGTTGCGCCTGGCCAGCCGCCAGAACCCGGGGAAGGTCAGCACGTCGGCGACGTCGCGCGCGGTGACGTCGCGCCACCGGTAGCCCTCCCGGCGCAGCGCCAGCACCGCGTTCGGCCCGGCGTGCACCGAGCCGTCGATGCCCCTGGTGAAGTGGACGCCGAGGAACGGGTAGGCCGGGTCGGGCACCGGGTAGATCAGGCCGCGCACGAGGTCGCTCGCGGCCGGCGTCAGCTCGTAGTACTCGCCGCGGAACGGGACGATCCGGGCCTGCGGTTCGAGCCCGGCCAGCCGGGCCACCCGGTCGCAGTGCAGCCCGGCGCAGTTGACCAGGGCATCGGCCGCGATCTCGCCTCCGTTCGTGGTCACCCGCACGCCGTCGCCCGTGCCGGTGATCGCGACGGCCTCGGTGCCCAGGCGAAGGTCGGCACCGCGCGCCGCGAGCAATCCGGCGAGCGCCTCGCACACGCCGGCGAAGTCGACGATGCCGGTGCTGTGCACGTGCAGCGCGGCCACGCACGAGACGTTCGGTTCCAGCTCGGCGGCCCGGGCCGGGTCGATCAGCTCCGCCGGCACGCCGTTGGCGTGCGCCCGCTCGGCGAGCGTGTGCAGCCCCGGCAGCTCGGAGGGGTCGACGGCGACGACGAGCTTGCCGCACCGCTTCACCGGCACACCGTGCTCGGCGGCGAACCGGGCCATCGACTCGGCACCGGCCGTGCACATCAGCGCCTTGTGGCTGCCCGGCCGGTAGTAGAGCCCGGCGTGGATCACGCCGCTGTTGCGGCCGGTCTGGTGCCGCCCCCAGCCGTCCTCCTTGTCGAGCACGGTCGGCTCGTACCCGCGCCCGGCCAGCTCGTTCGCGACCGCCAGGCCCAGGATGCCGCCGCCGATCACCACCACCCGCATGGTCACCGAACGTACCCGCCACCGGGGGTCCGGCGCCCCGGCGGCACGCTGGCCCGCAGCACCCACTTGCCGAAAAGGTCCGGGCCGGCGTCCACCGTGCCCCCGAGCGCGCCGATCCGGTCGACCAGACCGACGAGCCCCCGGCCGCCCCTGGTCGGCGGCCCGGCGCCGGGCGCGGCGTTGTGCACCTCGACCCGGACCAGCTCGCCGTCGGTGTCCAGCCGGACACGCACGTCGGCACCGGGGCTGTGCCTGATGGCGTTGGTGATGCCCTCCTGCACGACCCGTTGCAACGCGCGCAGCGCGGGCTCGTCGACCTCGGCCGGCAGCACCTCGGCGACCTCGACGGTGACCTGCACCCCGGACTCGCCGGCGGCCACCGCCGGCTGCAGCACCCAGCGGGTCCAGTTGCCGGTCGCCGGCTCGTCGTCGGGCCGGTCGAGCCAGGTGGTGACCGCCGAGCGCATCTCGTCCAGGGCCCGGCTGGACAGCTCGCGCACGGTCCTTGCGGTGCGCCTGGTCTGCTCGTCCGGGGCATTGGACTCCAGGGCGCTGGCCTGCACCGCGATCAGCGAGGCGTAGTGGCCGACGATGTCGTGCATGTCGCGGGCGATCCGGCTGCGCTCGTCGGCGCGCACCCGGGCCGCGACCGCGTCGTCGCGGTCGGCCTCGGCGGCACGCAGCGCGTCCACGCTCGCGGCGAGCTCACGCCTGGTGCTGGCGAGCGCCCCGGCGGCGGCCGGGCCGCCGGTGATCAGCAGCGTTACCAGCACGGTCACCACCCAGTCCGCCAAGGTCGCCGGGCCATCGCCGTAGCGGAGGTCCTCGTAGGCGAC
>DASSUA010000028.1:0-2900 GCA_035707525.1 Pseudonocardiaceae bacterium | reverse complement strand
CGGCCAGCCGGTCGACGACGCCGGCGAGCTGCGCGACCTGGTCCAGGCCCGTCCGGCCGGCAGCCGGCTGCGCCTGGAGCTCGAGGGCGGCCGACGGGTCACCGTGCCCAGCGCCCGGCTTCCCGGCGTCTCCGGCGGGGTCGGCATCGGCGTGGCCGTCGAGACCCGTGACCTCCGGATCGACCTGCCGTTCCAGGTCCGGTTCGCCGAGCGGCCCGACATCGGCGGGCCGTCGGCTGGGCTGGCGTACGCGCTCGCCGTCGCCGACCTGCTGGAGCGGCAGGACTACGCGTCCGGCCGGACCATCGCGGCCACCGGCACCATCCAGGCCGACGGCGACGTCGGCGAGGTCGGTGGGGTCGAGCAGAAGGCGATCGCGGCCCGCCGGGCCGGCGCCCAGCTGTTCCTGGTGCCCCGCGAGGAGCTCCAGGAGGCACGGGACGTCGGGTTCGCGGTCCAGGGGGTCGACCGCCTGGAGCAGGCGCTGCGGCTCCTGGCCCCCGCCGCCGCCTGAGCCGCCGCCGAGCGGGACCGGCGGCCGTCAGGGGCTCAGAGCCTGCCGCCGACGGGCTGCCCGCGCTCGGCCGCCGCCTCCGCCGCCGCGTTCAGCGCCCGGCGGATGACGTCGTTCAGCACCTGGCGCATCTGCGGCAGCTGCGCCGGCGTGACCACCGTCGCCAGTCCCACCGAGGCCCATGGCACGAACGAGTCGTAGTCCTGGAAGTTGTCCACGTCGCTGGTGAAGGGCCGCAGCCGTACGCCGTGGTGGTCCACGGCCTCGATGCGGCCGGTGAGCAGGTGCCGGCGCAGCGGCTCGTCGTCGAAGGTGTTCGCCGGGTGGATCAGCATCAGGTGCCCCGGCTCGAGCGCCAGCTTGTGGTCGTTGGCCATTGCCATGTTGTCCTCCCGTCAGGGTCGGCGTGGCACCGGTTGGAGGTGATCGAGGAACCACTCCCGGGCCAGGCGGGCGACCTGCTCCAGGGCGCCGGGTTCCTCGAACAGGTGGGACGCAGCGGGGACGATGGCCAGGGTCGTCTCGCCGCCCAGCTCCTGCATCGCCCTGCGGTTGAGGTCCAGGACGGTCGGGTCGCGCTCGCCCACGATCAGCAGGACGGGCTGGCGGACCAGGCGGAGCAGCCCGCCCGCGAGGTCCGGCCGCCCGCCGCGGGAGACGACCGCCTCGACCGAGGCCGGCCGCGCCGTGGCCGCGACCAGCGCGGCCGCCGCGCCGGTGCTGGCCCCGAACAGCCCGACGCCGAGGTCGGCGGTACGCTCCTGGGTGACCAGCCAGTCGGTCAGTGCCACCAACCGCTCCCCGAGCAGGGAGATGTCGAACCGCAAGGCCCCGGTCCGGGCGTCGACCTGCTCCTCCTGGGGCGTGAGCAGGTCAGCCAGGACGGTCGCCAGGCCGGCCTTCTGCAGCTCGCCGGCGACGGCGCGGTTTCGCGGGCTGTGGCGGCCGCTGCCGCTGCCGTGGGCGAACAGCACCACCCCCAGCGCCGGCTCCGGCACCACGACGTCGGCCTCGAGGGTGACGCCGGTCGTCGCGATGGCCACGCTCTGTTGGGCGGCGGTCATGACAGGGCGACCTCCTGCGCTCGTGGCTGCGCTCCTGCGACGTCACACGGTGAACGGATAAGTCTCGGGCACCTCACCCTGCTCCCAGCTCGCGGTACGCTCCAGCGGCTCGACCGCCCGCGTCTCGTCGATGTGGATCGCGGCGTCGTACTGGTCGGCCAGGCGGGCGCGGATGTAGTGGCTCTGGCGCTCGGTCTCGGGCCGGTAGATGACGCCGATCGCCCGCTCCAGGCGCGGCGACCGCAGCGTCTCGGCCGCACTCGGCATGACACCGGGCCGGACCAGGAACGCCTTCTCCCCCACCTCGTGGAACAGTTCCTCGACGCTGTCGGCAAGCGCCGGCCGCACCCGCTTGCGCTCGGCCGGTCCTTCCCAGTCGTCGGCCGCCGTCACCGTGCCTGTATAGGTGGTGAAGCCGATGAGACAGCACTCGCGGGGGTGCCGCTCGCGCATCAGCTGGCCGACGTTGAGCTCGCCGTCGGCGGCCACCTCGGTCGCCCTGGCGTCGCCGAGGTGGGAGTTGTGCGCCCACACTACGATCTTGGCCGGGTGGCCCCGGTGCCGGCGGCTGAGGTGGACGGCCAGCGCATCCAGGGTGTCGGCCATGTGCAGGTCGCGCAGGTTCCAGGAGGAGACCCGGCCGGAGAACATCGACCGGTAGTACGCCTCGGCGGCCTTCACGGTCCGGGCGTTCTGCTCGGCGTAGAAGAGCTCGTCCTGGGCGGGCAGCCCGTCTCGGCGCGCGTAGTCCAGCGCGAGGCGCTGCAGGTCGACCAGCTGCTCGACCACCTCCCGCTCGCACGATTCGCCCGCCCCGAAGGCGGCCGCGAACCCGTAGGCCTGGCCGTCGCTTCCCGAGAAATGGTCGAAGCAGGCATAGCGCCGCCGGGCCCGCTCCGCGGCGGCCGGGTCGACGCGTTCCAGGTAGGCGATGACCTCGCGGATCGACCGGTGGAGGCTGTACAGGTCCAGCCCATAGAACCCGGCCTTGGCCCGCTCCTGGCCGCCGACCCGGTCGTTGCGGTCGCGCAGCCACCCGACGAAGTCGAGCACAGGCGTGTTGCGCCACATCCAGGTCGGGAACCGCTCGAAGCCGCGCAGCGCCTCCTCGGCGGTCGCGTCGTCGCCGCGACCCCGGACCCAGCGGTCCACTCGGTAGGCGTCCGGCCAGTCCGCCTCGACCGCCACGGCACAGAACCCCTGCTCCTCGATAAGCCGCTGGGTCATGTGGGCCCGGGCCGCGTAGAACTCGTGGGTGCCGTGGGAGGCCTCGCCGACCAGCACGAAGCGGGCGTCGCCGACCAGGTCGAACAGGGCGTCGT
>DASSUA010000027.1:0-9077 GCA_035707525.1 Pseudonocardiaceae bacterium | reverse complement strand
TGCTCGGCCTGTTCGGCATTCCCCGCGAAATGCTGCCCGTCATCCGGCCGAGCTCGTCGCCGGAACCGTTCGGCACGACCGGGGCGGCCGGGCCCTTCGGCGGCGAGGTGGCGATCACCGGCGACCTCGGCGACCAGCAGGCGGCGACCGTCGGTCAGGTGTGCTTCGCGCCGGGCGAGGCCAAGAACACCTACGGCACCGGCAACTTCATGCTGCTCAACACCGGCGGCGAGCTGGTCCGGTCCGAGGCCGGCCTGCTGTCGACCGTGTGCTACCAGTTCGGCGGCCAGCCCCCGGTGTACGCGTTGGAGGGCTCGATCGCCGTCACCGGCTCGGCCATCCAATGGCTGCGCGACCAGCTCGGCATCATCGCCGGCGCCGCCCAGAGCGAGGCGCTGGCCCGCCAGGTCCCCGACAACGGCGGCGTCTACTTCGTGCCCGCCTTCTCCGGCCTGTTCGCCCCGTACTGGCGCTCCGACGCGCGCGGCGCGATCGTCGGCCTGTCCCGCTACAACACCAACGCCCACCTGGCCAGGGCCACCCTGGAGGCCATCTGCTACCAGAGCCGCGACGTGGCCGACGCCAGGGAGAAGGACTCCGGGGTCAAGCTCGAGGTGCTCAAGGTCGACGGTGGCGTCACCGCCAACGACCTGTGCATGCAGATCCAGGCCGACGTTCTCGGCGTCCCGGTCAGCCGCCCCGTCGTCGCCGAGACCACCGCGCTCGGCGCCGCCTACGCCGCCGGCCTGGCTGTCGGCTTCTGGCTCTCCACCGACGAGCTGCGCGCCAACTGGAACGAGGACCGGCGCTGGACGCCGCAGTGGTCGCAGGAGCAGCGCGACGCCGCCTACGCCCAGTGGCACAAGGCCGTCCAACGCACCCTCAACTGGGTCGACGTCGACTGACGCAACCTCTGGTTCGCGAGGGCTCCGCTTGCGGTATGCGAGCGTCAGACTTTCGTTCTGCGACAAGATCACTTTCGATCTGCGGCGCGTCTGATGGTGCTCGAGGTCGCTGGCGGGCGATGCGAGCAGCGCCTTGTCGGACAGGTCCGCCTCGCCCAGTACGTCCACCGCGGCCTGGATGGCGGCCGCCACCTCGTTCTCCGGCAGCGAGCCGAACCGCAGATCCAGATACAGGCCGGTGTACTTGCGTCCGGCCCGCAGCGCAGTTGCGGAAAATCTGGCGTACAATTGCGGAACAACCTGCCTGCAGATGCGGAAGAGACGGCCATATCCTCGTCCGGTGCGCGAAATGCTGACCGGCGTGGCGCAGCGCCGCCTGACGGCGGTGCTGGCGGCACGGCTTACCGAGGAGCCCGTCGTGATCCTCAACGGGCCGCGGACCGTGGGCAAGAGCACGCTGCTGTGGCAGCTCGGCGGCCAGCTGGGCCGGCCCGTGATCGACTGCGATGACCCCGCCGTCCGGGCGGCGGTGCGCGCCGATCCCAGCGGGTTCGCCGGCGGCGCCGGCACCGTCCTCATCGACGAGTACCAGCACGTTCCCGAGATCCTCGACGCGATCAAGGCCGAACTCAACCGGGACCTGCGGCCGGGGCGTTTCGTCCTGGCCGGCTCGACCCGGTACTCGACCCTGCCGCAGGCCGGGCAGGCCCTGACCGGGCGGGTGGACATCCTTCCGGTGCTGCCGCTGTCCCAGGGTGAGATCGACGGGGCCCGGGAGACGTTCGTCCATGACCTGCTCGGTGGTGCTACACCGGTGCTCGCCGGAGCCGCTTCGGAGACGAGCCGGGACGAGTACGCCCGGCGGGTCACGGCCGGCGGCATGCCCGTCGCCCTGCGGCGTCCCACTGGCAGTTCCCGGTCACGCTGGTTCAGCAACTACATCAACCTCGTGATCGAGCGTGACGTGGTCGAGCTGAGCCGGGTGCGCCAGCGGGACGTGCTACCGAGGCTGCTTCGTCAGCTGGCCGCCCAGTCCGGCCAGATGCTCAACATCGCGGCCGCCGGCCAGGCCATTGGCATCGAGCGGAGCACGGCCGAGAACTACGTGAAGCTGCTGGAGGCGGTGTTCCTCATCCAGCGCCTGCCGGCGTGGGGAACGACCTTGGGTTCGCGCGTCGCGCGGCAACCGAAGGTCCACCTCGTCGACTCCGGCGTCGCGGCCTGGCTGCTGAACCTGTCGCCCGACAAGATCGCGCAGGCGGATCCGGCGGCGCTGAGCGAGTACGGGCATCTGGTGGAGACCTTCGCCGTCGGCGAGATCCTCAAACAGGTCAGTTGGTGGGAGGCGCCGGTCAACGCCGGTCATTACCGCACCGGCGCCGGCCACGAGGTCGACCTGGTGCTCGAACGCGACGACGGTCAGGTGATCGCTTTCGAGATCAAGGCCGGCTCGCGTGTCCACGACGAGGACCTTCGCGGCATCCGGTCGCTGGCGAGCAGGCTGGGGAAGCTGCTGGCGGCGGCGATCGTGCTGTACACCGGGCCGCGTTCGTACGAGTACGACGGTGTCACGATGATCCCGCTCGACCGCCTGTGGACTTGAGTTCGCCGCCTGGGTGAAATTGTCGGAGTTGGATGCGAACATGTGTTCGTGTCGAGCGAAGCTAAGATCTTGCACGCCGACCTGGATGCGTTCTACGCATCGGTCGAGCAGCGCGACGACCCCGGCCTGCGCGGGCGGCCGGTGATCGTTGGCGGCGGGGTCGTGCTCGCCGCCAGCTACGAGGCGAAGGCGCACGGGGTACGCACCGCCATGGGTGGGGCGATGGCGCGCCGGCTGTGCCCGCAGGCGGTCGTCGTGCCGCCGCGGTTCAAGGCCTATTCGGCGGCGAGCAAGGCGGTGTTCGAGGTCTTCCGCAACACGACGCCGCTGGTCGAGGGGCTCTCGATCGACGAGGCGTTTCTCGACGTCGGCGGGCTGCGCCGGCTCGCGGGCGCACCGGCCGAGATCGCCGAACGGCTGCGCGGCGACGTGCGCGAGCAGGTCGGCCTGCCGATCACGGTGGGGGTGGCGCGGACCAAGTTCCTGGCCAAGGTCGCCAGCGGGGTGGCCAAGCCGGACGGACTCCTGGTCGTTCCGCCGGACCGGGAGCTGGAGTTCCTGCACCCGTTGCCGGTCGAGCGGCTATGGGGAGTGGGTCGGGTGACGTCGGCAAAGCTGCGCGAGCGCGGCATCACCACGGTCGGCGAGGTGGCGACCCTGGGGGAGTCGCTGCTGGTGTCGCTGCTGGGCCAGGGCGCCGGCCGGCACCTGCACGCGCTGGCCCACAACCAGGACCCCAGACCGGTGCACGTCGGCCGGCGGCGGCGCTCGGTCGGGGCGCAGTGCGCGCTCGGCCGGGCCCGCAAGTCGACCAGCGACGTCGACGCCGTCCTGGTCGGGCTCGTCGACCGGGTCACCAGGCGGATGCGCGCGGGGCACCGCGTCGGGCGCACGGTCGTGCTGCGCCTTCGCTTCGACGACTTCTCCCGGGCCAGCCGGTCGCACACGATGCCGCTGGCGACCGCGCACACCCCGACCGTGCTCGCCACCGCGCGCGGGCTGCTGGGCTCGGTGGAGCCGTTGATCTACGACCGCGGGCTGACGTTGGTCGGTGTGGCGGTCGCCAATCTCGACGACGACGACGCCGTGCAGCTGCCGCTGCCGTTCGACCGGCAGGCCGGTGGCGCGCTCGATCTTGCCCTGGACAACGTTCGCGACCGTTTCGGCACCTCGGCGGTGACCCGCGCCGTGCTGCTGCACCGGCACACGGGATTGGAGGTGCCGCTGCTCGACGAATAGCGCTCAGCGAATGGTGATCTCGCCGCCGAGCTGGTATCCCCGCTGCAGACGCAGCTCGTCGCCGCTCCAGAACTTCCCGGGGTCGTACCAGTGCGGCCGGCGGCCCGTCGGCAGCAGCCCCATGGCCTCGTAGGTGACCGCGACGACCTCGGCGCAGTACGCGGTCTCCAGCGCCTCGCCGGCATGTGGGTCCTCCAGCCACGGCAGCCGGCCCCGAAGCCAGCGGGCGGCCAGGCGGGCCGTCGACGGGAACGGGGTGCCGTCCAGCCGCGCGATCGTGCGCAGCAGGGCGTCCTCCATCTCGGCCGTCACCGGCTCGTTGAGCTGCCGAAGCCAGCCTTGCTGGCCGTACCTGGTCGTCCACGTGGTGTAGGCGGCGCGCAGATCGTGCAGCTGGACTCCGCGGTGGTGCTTGCCGGTCCACATGTCCCGCAGCGACTTGCCGAGCTCCGCGTGCCACATCAACGGCGGCAGGTCTTCGAGGACGACGGCCATGCCGACGTGGTTGACGGGGCTGTTGGTGGTCACCCGGATCGCCCGGTCGGCGGCCGACCGGCCCCGGAACAGCCACAGGTCGCCGGTTCGGGTCAGCTCGACGGCGGCATCGAGGTCGATCGGAGTGCCCGGCACGGCCGTATCGTAGGCGCGTGCGTTGGTGGAAGCTGATCGGATTGGCCGGCCTGGCCGGCGTCACCGCGACCGGAGTGGTGCTGGCAAGGGCCGAGCGCCGCCGCCGCGCCTACACACCCGACGAGATTCGGGCCCGGCTGCAGGAGCGCGCCGCGGAGGCCGCCGCACGCCAGGAGCGCTGATCCGCCGCGCCGCCCCCGGCCGCCCGCGCCCCCAAATAGGGGCACTTGGGGAGCTTCAGTTCTGACTGTGCCGCTAAAGCTCCCCAAGTGCCGGTCAGGCTGGGGGCGGCGGCCGGCTGTTGACTCTTCCGTCACCTGAGTTCGCCGCGGATTGCCGGTCGGGGAGGCACGGCGATCGACGAGGCAGGCGGGCGGTGCAGACTGGGCGGGTGAGCGGGCGCGTGCGGTTCGACGTGCGGGTCGAGGGCGTGGTGCAGGGGGTCGGGTTTCGGCCGTTCGTGTACGGGCTCGCGACCCGGCTGGGGCTTGCCGGGCGGGTCGGCAACGACGTCGACGGGGTGTTCGTCGAGGTGGAGGGGGCGGCGCAGGCCGTCGAGGAATTCGTGGCCGGGTTGCGGCGGGAGGCGCCGCCGCTGGCTGAGGTCGAGCGGGTGACGGTGGTGTCGAGGCCGCCGGGCGGGGCGGCCGGGTTCGCGATCGTGCCGAGCGAGGCGGGTGGGCAGCGCCGGACACTGGTGTCCGCCGACAGCGCGACCTGTGCGGACTGCCTGCGGGAGCTGGCCGATCCGGGGGACCGGCGGTTCGGGTACGCGTTCGTCAACTGCACCAACTGCGGGCCGCGGTTCACGATCGTCCGGGATGTGCCGTACGACCGGCCGCTGACGACCATGGCGCGGTTCGCGATGTGCGCGACGTGTGCGGCGGAGTACCACGACCCGGCGAACCGGCGGTTCCACGCCCAGCCGACGTGCTGCCCGGACTGCGGGCCGCGGCTGCGGCTGCTGGACGCGGACCAGGTCGAGCTGGCCGGCGATCCGGTGCAGCGGGCGGCCGCGCTGCTGCGGGCCGGGCGGGTGCTGGCGGTCAAGGGGCTTGGCGGCTACCACCTGGCGGCGCTGGCCGGCGACGACGCGGCGGTGAGCGCGCTTCGGGAGCGAAAGCACCGGGAGGACAAGCCGTTCGCGGTGATGGTGTCCACTGTGGAGCAGGGGCGGTCGCTGTGCGAGGTGGACGAGGCCGCGCGGCGGCTGCTGGTGAGCCGGCGGCGGCCGATCGTGCTGCTGCCGCGCCGCGCCGACGCGCCGGTGGCGAAGGCGGTGGCGCCGGGCAACCGGCAGCTCGGGCTGATGCTGCCGTACACGCCGCTGCACCACCTGCTGCTGGCGGCAGTGGCCGAACCGATCGTGCTGACCAGCGGTAACGTCTCCGACGAGCCGATTGCCTACCGCGACGACGAGGCCCTGGAGCGGCTGGCCGCGATCGCCGACGCGTTCCTGACCCACGACCGCCCGATCCACGTCCGCACGGACGACTCGGTGGTGCGGCCGTTCGGCGGGGCGGTATCGGTTGGGGCGGTATCGGTTGGGGCGGCGTCGGTTGGGGCGGCGTCGGTTGGGGCAATGTCGGTGCTGCGGCGCTCGCGCGGGTACGCGCCGGAACCGGTGATCCTGCGGCCTGCGTTGGCGCGGCCGGCGCTGGCCTGCGGGGCCGAGCTGAAGAACACGTTCTGCCTGGCCAAGGGGCGGCGCGCGTTCGTCTCGCAGCACATCGGCGACCTGGAGAACTACGAGACGCTGCGCTCGTTCGTGGAAGGCATCGAGCACTTCGGGCGGCTGTTCGACATCCGGCCGGAGGTGGTGGCGCACGACCTGCACCCGGAGTACCTGTCGACCAAGCACGCGCTGGGGCTCGACGGCGTCGAGCTGGTCGGGGTGCAGCACCACCATGCGCACATCGCGTCGTGCCTGGCCGACAACGGCGAGGCCGGACCGGTGATCGGGGTGGCGTTCGACGGGCTCGGCTACGGTCCGGACGGCACGCTGTGGGGTGGCGAGTTCCTGCTCGCCGACCCGGCCTCGTACCGGCGGATCGGGCACCTCGCTCCGGTGCCGATGCCGGGCGGCACGGCCGCGATCCGGCAACCGTGGCGGATGGCCGCCGTGTACCTGGGGGACACGGCGTACTTGGGGGACACGGCTGCGCCGCTTGACGTGTTCCGGCGCAACGAGAAGAGCTGGCACGACGTGGTGGCGATCGCCCGCGCCGGCGTCAACTCACCGCTCACCTCCAGCGCCGGGCGGTTGTTCGACGCGGTGTCGGCCCTGCTCGGGGTGCGCGACACGATCAACTACGAGGGCCAGGCCGCGATCGAGCTGGAGCAGCTCGCCGACCCGGACGAGCGTGGCGCGTACCCGGCCGCGATCGGCGACGGCGGCGTGGTGGCCGGCGCGGACCTGGTGCGGGCGGCCGCCGACGAGCTGCTGGCCGGGGTCGACCCCACGGTGATCGCGGCCCGGTTCCACAACGGCGTGGCGGCGGCGATCGTGCGCAACTGCGTCGCGCTGCGTGACCGGACCGGGCTGGACACGGTGGCCCTTTCCGGTGGCGTCTTCCAGAACGTGCTGCTGCTCACCGCGGCCGCCAACGGCCTGCGCGGCAACGGGTTCCGGGTGCTGACCCACAGCCGGGTGCCGACCAACGACGGCGGGATCAGCCTCGGTCAGGTCGCGGTGGCCGCGGCCGTCATGGCCCGGTAGCCCGGTGGAGCAGCTCGACGAGGGTGTCGTCGAAGCTGGGCAGGGCGTGGGCGGACTTGAAGCGTTGCAGGGCGTCCAGCGTCTCCCGATGCACCCGCAGCCAGGCGCTGTTGGGAAAGTGCAGGTCCATCGCCTCGCGCCAGATCTGCACCGGGAGCCCGAAGGTCGCCTCCTTGCTCCACGGCACCTGCTGCACGAAGCGCTGGCCGTCCTGGGTACCGAACACCGTGCCGCTGAACAGCAGCAGCAGCGGGACCACGCCGTCGTCGAGCCCGTTGAGGTACTTGGTGGAGGCGATCTCCAGGTCGTACGTGCACGGTAGCGGCAGGTCGACGGTGGTGGACCCGGTGAACCCGGGAACCATGAGCGACAAGTTGGCCAGCTGCAGGGGCTTGAGCGTGTCTTCCCAGCGGTCGGTGTCACCAAAGAGGTCATGCAGCCGCTGGGCCTCCTGCGCGGAGTAGCGGCGCGCGTGCGGCTGGATCCGGATCTGGCAGCGCAGGGCGATCGCGTCGACCCGGCCGCCGTCGGTGTCGCTGATCCGTAGCTCGAGGGTCAGGCTCGGGGTCATCGTCAACCGGTCGGGGCGGGCGCCGACGCAGTCGAACACCAGGTCGGTCATCGCGGCTCCGCTTCGTAAACGCTGGCCCTGGCCCTGACATCGGCGAAGAACTCATCGAGGCGAGCACGCGCCTCGCCGCCGTCGAACCCCTTCCAGTGCAGCCGTACCGTTCCGACGAGCCGGTAACAGGTGTCGACCGGCACGAGGAAGCAGTCCACGGCACCGCCGGTGCAGCGGACCAGGATGGCCTCGACCTCGGGTTCGGCGGCGGCGAGTAGTGGATGGCGCGTGCTCAGATCGGCCCAGGCGTCGAGGTCGAGCAGACACTGCGTCGCACCGGCCGGGCTCGGGGAGAACGCGGCCAGATCGGCTGATTCGCCGTGCGCGCGGCTGCGCAGGAAGAACGCTGAGTCGACGGGTATGCAGAGGCTTTCCCACTCGGCGACGGTGAGCGGATGGGCCGGGTCGTGCAGGTACCGCTCTCCAATCGCGCGGTAGCGGCCGCTGCCGGTGGAGAACAGCAGGTAGCAGGGCCGGCAGGTGCACAGGATCGACCGCTGCTCGATGTCGGCGACGTGCCCGTGGCGGGGGCCGGTGGCCTCGCCGCACATCTCACAGCGCTGCGCCCCGTCGTCGGCCGCCGGGGGCGCGACCTCGGGCCTTGCGAAGCGGCGCAGTCCTGTCATGCGCAGCCCTGTCATGCGCAGTCCTGTCATGAGGCCACCGCCCCCGGCAGGGCGACCCGCACGCCCTGGCTGTCCGACAGCAGCGGCAGCGGGTCGAGGTGCCCGCCGTCCAGCCCGCGGCCAGCGAGCCGGATGTTGAATCGGGAGCCGCAGGACGCGCACCTCAGCACGTCACCGTCAAGGGTGGACCCGGAGAGCGGGCGCCGGCACGCCGCGCAGCTGTCCCGGTAGGCGTACAGGGTGCCGCGCACCGAGCACACCAGCACGGGCGTTCCGTTCAGCGCAACGCTCACCGGACGCCCCGTCGGCGGTCCCAGGTCCGGCAGCGGCGCCCACGCCGAACCCTCGATGCCCGCCGCGAAGTCGCGACCGGGCGGCGGCCCGATGCCGATCTGCAGCAGCTCCGCCCGCGTCCCAATTGACGCGGCCACGCCGGCGACCTCGACGCCGTCGAGCTCGGGTGCCGCGTCGAGTACCGCGCCCTCGATCGCGGTCCGCACGGTCACCGTGGACGACGGGCAGCCGTTGCAGTTGCCCTCGAGGCGCAGCTGAGCGACGCCGCGGTCGTCGACCCCGAGGTAGCGGACCCCACCGGCGTGCGAGCCGAGGTAGGGGCGCACCCGGTCCAGCGCGCGCTGGATGCGGGTGTCGACGTCGTCCGGGTGTAGGTCGTGCACCAGCAGCAGGCTCCCCACCAGGTCGTCCTCGGCGAGGCGGGCGACCAGCTCGGGGT
>DASSUA010000026.1:0-3905 GCA_035707525.1 Pseudonocardiaceae bacterium | reverse complement strand
GGTCCCCGAGTCGTTCCCCACCGTGTTCGCCGACGAGCACTTCTACTGGGCCGCCGGCGCGGATCTGCGGAACGACGCCTTCCCGGGCTTCGGCGGCCTGCTCGTCCTCGGCCTGGAGGCCGCGTTCGGCCACGGCCCCGTCACGCCCGGCGATCAGGTGGTCTTCGGCCGGCTGCGGATCCGGCTCAAGGACGTGCCGTTCAACGGCACCTACCGCGTGTACACGCCGTACGGCGTGTTCACGTTCCCCGATCTCGTCGCCAACTCGGGGCGGTTCTCCTTCACCCAGGACATCGGGCTGAACTGCCCGCCCGGCGCGTTCGACTGCGCGCTGTCGTCGTCCGTCGGGCCGTTCCTGCTCCCCTCGAGCACCCCGGGCGGCGCGGAGCTGCCTCCCGTCGGCCCGAGCACCACCGGGCTCCAGGCGCCGTATCCGGGCACGGGGAAGAAGTACATCGCCGACCCGCTGCGGACGGGACCGGTCACCGGCAGCCCGCTGCCGGGGTTCACGACCTCCGACGGGCCGCGCAATCCGAACATCTTCCGCGTGGAGTACGTCGGCCCCGGCCAGCCGCTCCTCCTCGCGGAGACGTTCGACTTCTCGCTCATGGGCCGGATCTACGAGGGCGCGGTGCCGTCGCGGGTCACCCTCGATCGCGCGAGCTACGCCCGTCCGGTGAACGCGGACGGCACCGGCAACAAGCTGGACGTCTACGCGACGGCGCTGCCGGGCCTCCAGGCGCGGCTGCCCGGCATGGCGCCGGTGGCCCCGGTGTCGCCGGCGCTGGTGTTCTACGAAGGGCCGTGCCGCGTCGATCCGGCCACCGGCGCGCTGGCCAGGCCCGACGTGCTGCGCGACCTGGCCGGCGACCCGGTGCTCGACGCCGCGGGGGCGGTCATCCCGCTGGCGCCTCGCACCATGGGCGCCGTCCCCGGCTGGAAGTTCCAGGCGGGACAGAGCCAGCCCGGCGTCCTCCCCCCCGCGGTCTGCGTCGAGCAGACCAACGCCCTCGACGTCACGGGCCGGGTGGTGCCCAGCTTCTCCCAGGCTCCGGTCGGCGACCAGATCACCATCACCGAGGCGCTGTTCGACCCCGACACCCTGAGCCTCTCCGTCAAGGCGACCTCGAGCGATCTGCTCTTCCCGCCGCTGCTGACGCTCGGCGGGTACGGTGACCTGGTGAACGGGCAGCTCACCGTCTCCGCGCTGAAGGCGCCGCCGCGGACCATCACGGTGGTCTCGGCCGCAGCCGGCCTGAACCAGCGCCGGGTGGACACGCGCTACAGCACGGGCGTGAACTCGAACGTCCCGCTCGCCGCGAACGACACCGTCGCGCTGCTCGAGGACGGGCCGGCGACGACCATCGACGTCCTGGCCAACGACCGGCTGCGCGGCGCGCCGGTTCCCGCCGGGGCGGTGGTGACCATCATCGCGGGCTCCGGGCCGCAGCTCGGCACGGCGGTGGTCAACGCCAACGGAACCATCACGTACGTCCCGCGGCTGAACGCCAACGGGACCGACGGGTTCACCTACACCGTCACGGTCGCGGACGTCGCCTCGAACGCCGCCGGCGTGTCCATCGCCATCGCGCCGGTGAGCGACGCGCCGACGGCCGTGGCCGACGCCTTCAACGCGACCGTGAACGTGTCGGCGACGCTCAACGTGTTCGCGAACGACAGCGATCCCGACGGCGACCTCTCCTCGGCGGTGGTGGTCCTGCCGCCCGTCGGCGCGACCGTCACCGGCGGCGCGAACGGCGTCTTCACCTTCAGCGCCCCCGTCGCGGGCACCTACGCGTTCACCTACGCGGCCCGGGACGCCGCCGGCAGCCTCTCCGCGCCGGCGACCGTCACCGTGAGCGTCTTCGCCGCCGAGACCATCACCGTCGGCAGGGCCGAGTTCACGACCCGCCAGCTCCGCTGGGTGATCACCGGGAACGCGGCCCCGGCCGCGGGCCAGCAGCTCACCATCTCGTACTTCGACGGCCCGAACAGGAACTTCGTGGTGGCGAACGCCGTCGTCAGCCAGACCGGCACCTGGAGCGTCGACTTCCGGCCAGCGACCGGCCTGTACGACCCGCGCAACGCCCAGGCGGCTCAGATCGTCGTCACCGGGCCCGGAGGCGGCCGTGCCGTCGCCAGCTTCCGCATCAAGTAGGAGGGATTGACATGCGACGCCAGATCACGAGGACCCTGTCGCTGCTGCTGCTCGCCTTCGTCGCCCCCCTTTCGACCGCCCGCGCCGCGCTCGAGCGCGTCGGCCCCGTCGTGCCCGCGCACGGCTATCCGGCGTGGTACCAGGACGAGACCGGCCTGTCGCTGGAGCTGTGCGACAACCTCACCCCCGCCGAGCTGCAGGAGAGCTGGTGCCTGCTGCTGCCGGGCGACGTCCCCGGGATGCCGCCGCTCGGTGCCGCCACGCGGGAGCTGTTCCCCGACGTGTTCTCGAACGAGCACTTCTACTGGGCGGCCCACGCCACGTTCGACGTCGAGAACGACGCGCAGAACCGGGCCTCGCTCGTGCTCGGGCTGGAGGCGGCGTTCGCCTCGGGTCCCGTGATCCCGGGCGACCAGATGACCTTCGGCCGCATCCGGATCCTGGTGAAGTCGCTGCCGCACAGCGGCACGTACACCGTGTACACGCCCTTCGGCGTGTACGTGTTCCCCGACGAGGTGGCCGGCAACAAGCTGTTCTTCACCGAGGACATCGGCGTGAACTGCGCGCTCGGCACGTTCCACTGCGCGCTGGTCTCGAACCTCGGCCCGTTCCTGCTGCCCTCGCCGACGCCGGGCGGGCCCGAGATGCCGCCGGTCACGCCGCTGAACCCCACCCCCGACACCAATCCGGCTCACTTCGGCGGCGGCGTGTTCATCCCCACCCCGTACCCGGGCACCGGGAAGAAGTACATCGCCGATCCGAAGCGCGTCGGTCCGGTCACCGGGAGCCCGCTCCCGGACTTCGCCACCTCCGGCGGTCCGCGCAATCCCAACATCTTCCGGATGGAGGTCCGGCTCGCCACCGGCCAGACCATCGTCGTCGGCGAGACCGTCGACTTCAGCCTGATGGGGCGCATCTTCGAGGGCACCATCCCCGGCCGGATCACCGTCGAGGGCGCGAGCTACGCGAACGGCGTCGCGGCGAGCCCGACCGGCGCCAAGCTGGACGTCTTCGCGACCGCCTTCCCGACCAAGCAGGGTCGGCTCCCCGCCGCTCCGGAGACGTTCCCCACCCCGCCGCTGCTGCAGTTCTACGAAGGCGCGTGCGCGGCCGATCCGGTCACGGGCGCGCCGAGCGGCCCGGCCGCGCCGGGGCTGCCCGCGACGCAGATGGTCGCGGAAGCCAGCAGGTACTGGGGCCAGAGCTCGCCCCTGGCGGTCCCCCCCGAGGTGTGCCTCGCGCAGACCAACGCGATCAACGCCGATGGCGTCCTGGCGTCGGTCTACTACCGGGCGACGGTGGCGGACGAGGTCACCGTGACCGAGGCGACCTACGTCCCCAGCGTGAGCCTGCTGGTGAAGGCGACCTCGAGCAACGTGGCGAACCCGCCGACGCTGACCCTCACCGGCTTCGGGGATCTCGTGGGCGGGCAGTACGCCCTGCCGGCGCCGCTGTCGCCGCTCCTGCCGCCGCCCGCCACCGTGCGCGTGGCCTCGACGGCGGGCGGGCTCGGCGAGCTCCAGGTGAGCACCGGGCTCGGGACGCTCAGCGCGCCGGCCGTGCCGGTCGCCGGCGACGACCTGGTGCAGATCGTCGAGGACACCCCCGCGCCCGCCATCGACGTGCTCGCCAACGACACGTTCAACGGCTCGCCCATCGGCTTCGATCCGGCCACCGTCGCCATCACCATCGCGTCGGCGCCGCGGCTCGGGGTCGCGACCGTCAACGCCGACGGCACCCTCGGCTA
>DASSUA010000025.1:0-3959 GCA_035707525.1 Pseudonocardiaceae bacterium | reverse complement strand
GCCGCAGCCGCCACCCTGCTCGACGAGGTCGACGGCACGGTCGGCGTGATCGCCGCCATGGCCAGGGCCGACGAGGTCCGTTCCTGGCTGGGCGGCATCGCCTCCGATCGCCTCCGCGTGGTCGGCAGCCTCCAGGCCAAGGGCATGGAGTACGACGGCGTGGTCGTCGTCGAACCCGACGAGCTCGTCGCCGAGTCCACCACCGGCCGCCGCGCCCTCTACGTCGCCCTTACCAGAGCCACCCAACGCCTAACCGTCATAACCACCCCCACCCGCGTGTCGTCCGTTTCGGTACGCATGTCGTCCGTTTCGTGACGCGAGTTGCACGTTTGCGTACGTCACCCGCCCGGCACCGGCAGAGCCGCCACCCGCTCGAGCCGCTCCAGCCACCAGCGCACCCGCTCCGGGTCCGGTTCGAACCGATCCAGCAGCGCCGGATCGGGCACCGCCGCCACCCGCGGCACCCGCAGCCAGCCGCCCTCCGGACGCAGCGGAGCCGCCGCGGTATGGCCGCCTAGCACGGTGTCTCCAACGAGCACGGTGTCTCCAACGAGCACGGTGTCTCCAACGAGCACGGTGTCTCCAACGAGCACGGTGTCTCCAACGAGCACGGTGTGCCCATCGCGCACGGTGTCCCCGTCGAGCAGCGAAAGCGTGTCCAGCCCGCACGCGAACTCCAGTTCGGGCAGCGTACCGGCGAGCGCGACCTGCGCCGCCAGCCCGACGCTCGTCTCGAGCGCGCTGGACACCACGCACGGCAGCCCTGCCGCCTCGGCGACCCGCAGCGCGCGCCGAACCCCGCCGAGCGGCGTGCACTTGATCACCGCCAGGTCGGCGGCCCCGGCGACCGCGACCCGAAGCGGGTCCGACGCGCGCCGGATCGACTCGTCGGCGGCGATCGGCACGCCGACCCGGCGCCGCACCGCGGCCAGCTCGTCGATCGTGCGGCACGGCTGCTCCGCGTACTGCAGGCCGCCCGCCGCGCGGTCCAGCACGGCCAGCTCCGCGACAGCCGTGTCGACGTCCCATGCGCCGTTCGCGTCGACCCGGATCGCCCCGCCGGCGCCAAGGGCGTCTCGCACGGCCTCGACCCGCTCGACGTCCCCGGCGAGCGATCCCGGCCGCTCGGCGACCTTGACCTTGGCGGTGCGGCATCCCGAGCCACGCACGATCCGGGCCGCGAGCGACGGTGCGACGGCGGGCACTATGCAGTTGACCGGGACGCGCTCGCGCACCGGCTCCGGCCAGCCCACGCTCGCGGCCTCGACCGCGGTGGCCAGCCACCAGGCCGCCTCGCGATCGTCGTACTCAGGAAACGGGCAGAACTCGCCCCAACCGGCCGGGCCCTCGATCAGCACACCCTCCCGCACGGTGATCCCGCGGAACCGGGTCCGCAGCGGGATCGAGTAGACCCGGGCCGGGCCGAACCCTCGCACGTGCGCCGACGCTACCGGCGCCGCGTCCCGGTGAAGTCGACGGTCGGACGTGGCCCTGCCGGAGACCGGGCCGCACCCGGAGCCGACTGGGATGCTGGCGGCGTGCGCCCTCACCTCGCCGAAGTGCTCGACCTGCGGCCGCACCCGGAGGGTGGCTGGTTCCGCGAGACCTGGCGGTCCGCGCTGACGGTCAGGCCGCCCGGCTACGGTGGCGAGCGCGCCGGCGCGACCGCGATCTACTACCTGCTCGGCCCGGGCGAACGGTCCGGGTGGCACACCGTGCGTTCGGACGAGCTGTGGCTCTGGCACGCCGGTGGCCCGCTGACGCTGCGCCTAGGCGGTAGCGGTGACCAACCGGCGGACCCGACCGAGGTCGTCGTCGGCCCGGACGTCGCGCGCGGCCAGCGGCCGCAGTTCGTCGTCCCCGGCGCGGTCTGGCAGTCCGCGCAACCGGCCTCGGACCAGCCGGTGCTGGTCTCGTGCGTGGTCGTGCCCGGCTTCGACTACGCCGACTTCCGGCTCATGGACCCGGTTTAGCCAGGAACGCGCGCAGCCGCTCCAGCGGCCAGGTGTTGATGACGTCGTCGGCGGTGAGCCAGCCGCGCTGCGCGTTGCCGATGCCGTAGCGCAGCAGGTCCAGGTGCAGCACCGAGTGCGCGTCGCTGTTGACCGCGAAGCGCGCGCCGAACCGCCGCGCCCGCAGGATGTGCTCGTCGCACAGGTCGAGCCGGTCCGGGTGCGAGTTGATCTCCAGCGCGGTGCCGGTGCGCGCCGCGGCACGGAACACCTCGTCGAGGTCGACGTCGATCGGTCCGCGGCGGCCGATCTGCCGGGTGGTCAGGTGGCCGATGATGTTGACGCCGGGGTTTTCGCAGGCCCGCACGATGCGCCTGGTCATCTCCGCGCGCGGCTGCCGAAAGTGCGAGTGCACCGACGCCACGCATACGTCGAACCGCCGCAGGATCTCCACCGGCCAGTCGACCTCGCCGTCCGGGTCGATGTTCAGCTCCGTGCCGTGCAGCAGCCGCATCGGGCCGTACCGGCCGTCCAGGGCGCGGAGCTCGGCGCGCTGGCGCAGCATCTTCTCGTCGGTCATCCGCTGCATGAACAGGTTCGGCGCGTGGTCGGTGACCGCGTAGTAGGAGTAGCCGCGGGCGGCGGCGCCGGCGAGCATCTCGGTCAGCGACGACACCCCGTCGGTGAGATCGGTGTGGGTGTGCAGGTCGCCCCTGATGTCGTCCTCGGTCACCAGCGCCGGCAGCTCGCCGCGCAGCGCCGCCTCGACCTCGCCGCGGTCCTCCCGAAGCGCCGGCGGTACCCAGGCCATGCCGAGCCTGGCGTAGACCTGCTCCTCGGTCTCGGCGGCGAGCACCTCGCCCGTGCCGGCGTCGAAGAGCCCGTACTCGTTGAGCTTCAAACCGGCGCGGACGGCCAGCTCGCGAACCCGCACGTTGTGCTCGCGCGAGCCGGTGAAGTACTGCAGCGCGGCCCCCCACGAGCCGGGCGGGACCACGCGCAGGTCCACCTGCAACCCCCCGGCGGTGCGGATCGACGTCTTGCGCGCCCCGCCGGCCACGACCTCGTTCGCGACGGAGTCCACAATGGACATCCCGGCGAAGGCCGCCATGAGCGGGCCGGAATCCTCGGCCGCGGCGAGGATGTCGACGTCGCCGACCGTCTCCCGCAGCCGCCGCAGCGAACCGGCCGGCGCGCACCGCACGCAGCCATCCACTGTGGACAGCTCGGCGACGATCCGCCCGGCGAGCTCGGCGGCGACGTTGACGTGCACCCGCCCGCCCGCGTTCGGCATCAGCTCGATGCCGCGCCTGATCCGCTCCTCGGTCCTGGCCCCGAACCCGCGCAGCTCGCGCAGCAGCCCGGCGTCGATCGCATCGATCAGCTCGGGCACCGACGAGATGCCGAGCAGCTCGTGCAGCTGCATCGCCTTGCGCGGCCCGAGAGTGGGGATCGTGGTCAGCTCGCGCAGCCCCGGCGGGATCTTGGCGCGGGCGTCCTCGACGGCCCGGACCCGCCCGGTGCGGACGTACTCGACGATCTTCTCGGCGATCGCCCTTCCGACGTTGGGGATGCGGCAGAGCTGCTTGACGTCGAGCAGGCCGACGTCCTCGTGGTAGCTGCCGACCGCGCGCCCGGCCTTCTGGTACGCCCGGATCTTGAACGGATCGCCGCCGGTGATCGCCAGGAGGTCGGCGTACTCGTCGAAGAGCGCCCCGACCTCCTCGTTGCGCCGGCTCATGGCAGCACAGCCTATGGCTTCGCCGGATGCGCCCTCGTTACCCTGAACTGCAGACCTCTACGCGAAAGAACAAGAAAGACAACACATGGGGCGGTTCACGCGCTGGCTCAGGGACAATGCTGACGGTTCGCTGGCGCTGGCCATTGCCGGCACGGTCGGGCTGCTGGCAATTCTGGATGTGCTAGGCGCCGGCGAGGTCGAAGCCGCCATTCTGCTCACCCTGGCGCTGATCGCCGCGACCCTGCTGCGTGACAGGAAGCTGGCGG
>DASSUA010000024.1:0-2809 GCA_035707525.1 Pseudonocardiaceae bacterium | reverse complement strand
GCGGTGCCGACCTGCACCATCAGCGCATAGAGCTCGTAGAACCAGCCGAACGGGGCCTCCGGCACGTTCAGCCACCGGAAGTAGTTGCCCAGGTAGCCGGCGTCCTCGCGCACCCGCGCCATCGTCAGCAGGTAGCCGTCGTCGGAGGTGATCGCCCCGATCAGCAGCCAGACGGCCAGCACCCCGACCACCACGACGTCCAGCAGGCGTGGTCGCCACCAGCGCCGCGGCAGCAGCCGCGGCGCTGGCCCCGGCGCATCGAGCCGGTCCAGCCGGTGCAGGGCCAGCAGGCTGGCGATCGCGCACAGGATCACGAGCACGATCGCGGTGGCCTTGAGCGCGTGCGGCGAGGTGTCGAACCGGTTGTCGACGTCGACCACCAGGCGCAGCCGGTCGGGCCTGGCCCCGGCCAGGTCCGTGTAGAGCCCGACGACCTGCGGCCGAACGTCCTCGTCCACCGTGGCCACCGGTGCGCCGCCGACCGCGAACGTGGTCGCCGTGGCGTCCGAGCCGATCTCGATCAGGCAGTCGCCGGCGGGCAGCGCCGCCGCGCCCAGCTCGCGGCCGCGGCTGGTCAGCACGACCCTGGAGCCGTCGCTGTCCAGGTACATGCCGAGGCCGCGGCCGAGCGGTGACTGGGGCGCGACCGTGGCGAACAGTGTGCCGCGCACCTGCCGCGCCTGCTCGCACGGCACGGAGGCGTGCAGGCGCAGCGGCTGGTATGCGGTGAGCGGGGCGCTGACGTCGGAGATGCGGTCGCCGGCCGGCCAGCTGATCGAGGCCTCGTGGGCAACCACCGGCAGCAGCGGCACGACGATCGCCAGGGCGGCCGCCGCCAGCCCGAACCCCGCCGCCGCCCAGCGCAGCCATCGCTGCGGCCGGCGCCCCGGATCCACGCCGGAGCCGTCGCGGGGAGCCGGCGTGCCCGCCGGCTGGGCGGGTTCGGCGCGGGTGGCCTCCTGGGCAGTCGGCACGCGCGGAGGCTAGGCCACGCGGCCGGGCGCCCGCCGACCGGGGTTTAGCCTGGGGCGCGGTAGAAGCGCTCGTGGCGCCCCTGCCGGACCAGCCGCAGCCACTGCCGGAACGCCTTCGGGTCGCGCCTGGTGGCCAGGAAGTACAGGCCGAACCGGAACAGCTCCAGCATGCCGAGGCGGCGCAGCCCCGGCTGGGCGAGCAGGTAGCCGCGGTTGCGGTAGGTGTAGAAGCGCTTGACGTCGTCGGCCGGGTCCTGCGCGTGGAACCGGCCACCGAGCATCGGCTTGAACTCCGCCGACCCGTCGGGGTGCACGTAGGTCGCCCGAAGCGAGGTGCCGAACGGCAACCCGGAGCGGACCAGCCGGCGGTGGACCTCCACCTCGTCGCCGCGCACGAACAGCCGGTAGTCCGGCACGCCGATCACGTCGAGCGCCGACGCGGCGAACAGCGCGCCGTTGAACAGCGAGGCGATCCCGGGCAGGAACTGCCCGGAACCGGGCTTGCCGAGCTCGGCCTGGCGGCGCTTCCAGGTCAGCCCGCGGCGCAGCGGGAACGCCAGCCGCCGCGGGTCGTCGATGTTGACCACCATCGGCGACACGGCGGCCAGCCCGCGCTCGCGGGCCTCGTCGAGCAGCGTGGCCAGCACGTGCTCGTCGCCGGGGCGGCCGTCGTCGTCGCCGCACCACACCCAGTCGGCGCCGAGCGCCAGCGCGTGCAGCATGCCGAGCGCGAACCCGCCGGCGCCGCCGAGGTTGCGTTGCGACGGCAGGTACGTCGACGGCAGCGGGCAGGCCGCCACGACCTCGCCCGCCGGCTGATCGGGGCCGTTGTCGACCACGATGAGGTGGTCCGGCGGCCTGGTCTGCTCGGCCATCACCTTGAGCGACGTCGACAGCAGCTCGGCCCGGTGCCTGGTGACCACGACCGCGACGACCCGCGGGCCGTTCACCGCCGCGGGCCCGTTCATCGCAGCGGGCCCGCTCATCGCAGCGCCGCCTTCCTGTTGTCGAGGTGGGCGAAAGGGTCGCGGCCCTTGTAGTGCGTCAGCACCTCGCGCAGCGGGCCCTGCTCGCGGATGCGCCCGTGGTCGAGCCAGATCGCGGTGTCGCAAAGCTCCCGCAGGAACTCGTCGGAGTGCGAGGCGAACACCAGGATCCCGGAGCGTTTCACCAGGTCGTGCAGCCGGTCCCGGGCCTTGGCCAGGAACTCGGCGTCGACCGCGCCGATCCCCTCGTCCAGCAGCAGGATCTCCGGGTCGATGCTGGTCACCACGCCGAGCGCGAGCCGGACCCGCATCCCGGTGGAGTACGTGCGAAGCGGCATCGACAGGTAGTCGCCCAGCTCGGTGAACTCGGCGATCTCGTCGACCTTGGCCTCCATCTGCCGCCGTGTCATGCCGAGGAACAGGCCGCGGATGATGATGTTCTCGTAGCCGGAGATCTCCGGGTCCATGCCGACCGCGAGGTCGAAGATCGGCGCGATCTTGCCCTCGATCCGGGAGCTGCCCCTGGTCGGCTCATAGATCCCGGAGAGCAGCCGCAGCAGCGTCGTCTTGCCGGCGCCGTTGTGCCCGACCAGCGCGACCCGGTCGCCGTCGGCCATCCGGACGGAGATGTCGTTCAGGGCCTCGATGACCGGGATCCGCTGCTCGGTGCCGATCCGGCCGCCGGCCTTGCCGAGACCGAGCACGGTCTTCTTCAGCGACCTGGTCTTCGCGTCGAAGATCGGGAAGTCGACCGAGGCGTTACGGACGTCGATGCAGACCACTGGCAGCTCTTCTCACACCCAGTAGGACACACGAGCACGGTAGTTGCGCAGGAACAGCAGTGCCACC
>DASSUA010000023.1:0-2004 GCA_035707525.1 Pseudonocardiaceae bacterium | reverse complement strand
CCGGTCCACCAGCAGGAAGCAGCCCGTGTCGCGGTTGGTGTCGTAGCGCTCGAGCGGGACCGGGGCGTCGGTCGTCAGCTCGACCGTGCCGATGTCGTTGATCCCAAGGGTTCTCGCGGCGAGCTGCTTGCCGGACACCACGTCCAGGCGGCCGCGCACGGTCGTGACGACCGCCGGAACGGTCAGCGGTCCGGCCAGCAGCAGGTAGGACCGGCCGTGCCGCAGCGGCTCCTGCGCGGTCCACACCAGCGTGGCGGAGAAGGCCGTCGCCGGTGACAGCTCGCCGCCGCGGGCCGCCGGCGTGGTCAGCAGGTCCCCGCGACGGACGTCGACGTCGTCGGTCAGCGTCACCGTCACGGGGGTGGCCGGGCCGGCCAGGTCGAGGTCGCCGGCCGGCCCGGTGCCGAGCACCCGGTCGATGGTCGAGGCGACGCCGCTGCCGGCGACCGTGACAGCGTCGCCGGGTCGCACAGCCCCGCCGAAGACCGTGCCGGCGAAGCCTCGGAAACCGTTCGCCCGGATCACGTACTGGACAGGCAACCGGAACTCGCCGGCATCGGCCGGCTGTGTCGGCGGTGCGGGCCGCCACGCCGACAGCGCGCCGAGCAGCGTGGGCCCGTGGTACCAGGGCAGGTTCGGCGACGCGACGACGACGTTGTCCCCGTGCAGCGCGCTGACCGGGACGACCGCGACGTCGTCGACGTCGAAGCCCGCCGCGACGGCGCGCACCTCGCCGGCCAGCTTCTCGAACACCACGTGGTCGTAGCCCACGGCGTCGAGCTTGTTGACCACCGCGATTACGGACCGCACCCGCATCAGCGCGCAGACCGCCAGATGCCGGCAGGTCTGCGGCCGGATTCCCTTGGTGGCGTCGACGAGCAGCACGGCGACCTCCGCGGTGGACGCTGCCACCGCCATGTTGCGGGTGTACTGCTCGTGCCCCGGGGCGTCGGCGATGATCACTCGCCGGCCCGACGGCAGCTCCAGGTGGCGGTAGGCGACGTCGATGGTGATGCCCTGCTCGTGCTCGGCCTCAAGGCCATCGGTCAGCAGCGAGTAGTCCACCTCCCCGGCCGGGACGGTGGAGCCGCCACGCCGGGTCCGCCGCGCGAAGTCCAGCAGGTCCTCGGGGACGCTGCCGGTCTCCGCGAGCAGCCGCCCGATCAGGGTCGACTTGCCGTCGTCGACCGAGCCGCAGGCGATCATCCGAAGCAGCGGACTCATCAGAAGTAGCCCTCCGACTTCTTGCTCTCCAGCGACGCGCCGCCCTCGCCGTCGATGAGCCGGCCGGCGCGTTCGGACCGCCGGTCCAGCCGCATCTCGTCGATCAGCTCGTCGACGTTGCCGGCCTTCGACTCGATGGCCGCGGAAAGCGGGTAGCAGCCGAGCGTGCGGAACCGCACCCGGCGCGGCCGCGGCCGCTCGCCGGGACGCAACGGAAAGCGCTCGTCGTCGACCATGAGCAAGGAGCCGTCCCGCTCGACGACCGGCCGGGGCGCGGCGAAGTACAGCGGCACCACCGGGATGCGCTCCCGCCTGATGTAGTGCCAGACGTCCAGCTCGGTCCAGCTCGACAGCGGGAACACCCGCATCGACTGGCCCGGCGCGAGCTGGGTGTTCGCCCACCGCCAGAACTCCGGCCGTTGCGAGCGCGGTTCCCAGCGGTGACCGGGCTCCCGCAGGGAGAAGATGCGCTCCTTGGTCCGGGACCGCTCCTCGTCGCGCCGGGCGCCGCCGATCGCCGCGTCGAACCCGCCGGCATCGAGCGCCTGGCGCAATGCGACCGTCTTCATGATGCGGGTGTACTCGTGCGCGCCGTGGCTGAACGGCGTCACCGCCTCGGGGTTCGTGTGCACCCGCAGGTCGAGCCCCAGCCGCCTGGCCGTGCCGTCCCGGAAGTCGATCATCTCCCGGAACTTCCAGCCGGTGTCTATGTGCAGCACGGGAAACGGCACCCGGCCGGGGGCGAACGCCTTGGTCGCCAGGTGCAGCAGCACCGAGGAG
>DASSUA010000022.1:0-2425 GCA_035707525.1 Pseudonocardiaceae bacterium | reverse complement strand
GGTCACCCAGGTCCGCGGCGTCGACCACGGCGGCCGCCGCCCGCACCGCGCCCTCGGCCTCGGCGAGGTCGACGTACACGGCGGCCACCGCGGCCATCGTGACCGGACCGGGCAATGTCACCGCGCCGTCGTCGAGATCGGGACGAAGCCGCGGCCCCTCGATGTCGGCGCACACCACCACGCGGCGCGCCGGGGCCCCGGGGTCGCCCTCGAGCTCGGCCGAGACCAGCCGCAGCGACGCCATCGCCGCGTCCGCCATGGCGGCGTAGGACAGCTCCTCGGTGTCGCCGCTGGCGTAGGACTCGCGCAGCTTCGGGGTCACCCCGAACGCGGTGCCGGACACGGCGGCGATCTTGCTGTCGGACACGAGCGACTGGAGCATGCCGATCGTCGCCGGCAGGTAGACGCGCACTACGCGGCCGCTTCGTGGTGCCTGGCCCACGCGGCGGCCGTGCTGCGCAGCGCCACCTCCAGCACCCGGTGCCGGCGTCGCGGATCCATCACGTTCCAGCCCATCTCGGCCAGCACGGCCGCGTCGGGGGTGAGCACGCTCACCCTGGTGCCGGTGGCGCGCAGCTTGGCGACCTCCCGGCGCAGCCGATCGGTGGTACGCCGGCGCATCCAGCGTTCGAAGCGCACGAGCGGGTGCCAGCCGGCCGGCTGCGGCTGGTCCAGCGCGAGCGGCGCCAGCACGGTGACCTCGTCCAGGCCCTCCCCGGCGAGCAGGTCTACCGAGGCGGTCGAGCAGATGCCGCCGTCGACGTACCGGCGACCGTCGATGTGCATCGGCGAATACAACCAGGGAACCGCGCACGAGGCGACAACGGCGTCCGGCAGCGAGGCCGGCGGCGCTTGCGGTGCGCCGAACGCGACCCGGCGCCCGAGGTCGAAGTCCATGGCCATGATCCAGGTGCGCGGCGATGCCGGCCACCGCTCGCAACCGGCCAGTCGGGCGACCACCTCGCGCAGCTGCCCGAGATCGCGCCGGCCGGACGGGATGAACGCGGACAGCGCGGCGACCGGCGGGTACTGGCTCGGCCGGCGCAGCACCCGCCCGGCGAGCGCCGGCGAACCGATGCCGCGCAGGGCCCGGCTCGACCGCGTCACCGTGCCGAGCGAGCGGTCGTGGTCCCACTCGACCAGCGGATCGTCGGCGTCCGGCTCACCCTGAAGATGCCGCAGCATCGCCCCCGGCGCCTGGCCGCACGCGAGGCCGGCGGCCACTACCGAACCGGCCGACGTGCCGACCAGCAGGTCGACGCCGCGCGGATCGGCGCCGGTGTGCTCGGCCCAGGTGTTGACCGCCGCGACCAGCCAGTTGTAGCCCAGCACCCCGCCCGAACCGAGCACCAGGCCCCGTCCTCCCATCGAGCGCCTCCTTGGCTCTCACCGCGCCGTCCGTGAACAGCACCGGCCTCGTTTACAGCACCGGCCTCGTGAACAGCACCGGCCTCGTTACAGCACCGTCCCGACCAGTTCCTCCAGTGACTCCGTGAGCAGCCCGGCGAGCGTGTCTACATCGGCGAGGGCCTCGCGGTCGGCGTTAAGTCCAAAATAGACCCCGCCGTCGTAGGAATTCACCCCGATCGAGAGTCCCTGGTTCTTCGCCAGCGGCACCACCGGGAAGATCTCCAGCAGCCGCGCACCGCCCGCATACAGCGGAAACTGCGGTCCGGGCACGTTGGTGACCACGAGGTTGTAGATGCGCTGCGCGAACCCGTTGGCCACCCGCGCACCGAGGGCGTGCAGCGTCGGCGGGGCGAACCCGCCGAGCCGGACGAGGGCGGTGGCGCCGACCGACTCGCCGGAGTCGGAGTGCACCCGCATCGCGTGGCTGACGTGATGCAGGCGCACCACCGGGTTCGGCTCGCCCACCGGCAGGTCCACCAGGATCGCCGACACGTCGCCAGGGGTGCCGTCCCGGCCGCCGCTTCCGGACGCGCGCACCGACATCGGCGTCATGGCCCTGATCGTGGTGGTCGAGATGACCGCCTCGCCACGGGACAGCAGCCAGTTGCGCAGCGCCCCGGACACCACCGCCAGCACCACGTCGTTGACCGTGCCGCCGTGCGCCTTGCGGACCCTCTTGAAGTCCTCCAGGGACGCGCGGGCGACCGCGAACCGCCGGTGCGTCGAGATCGGCACGTTGAGCGGGCTGCCCGGCGCCGCCCACATGGCGGTGCGCAGCGCGGAGAAGATGCCGCCGAACGCCGTGGCGAGCTTGCGCCCGGACGCGGCGACGTCCAGCACCGCGGCGCGCAGGTTCTCGACTACCTCGGCGGGGCGGTGGCCGGCCTCGGTCGCGGCGTCGAGCAGCAGCTTGAGCCGGCCCGGCTCGGGCCGCGGCATCCACAGCTCCTCCGGCGTCTCCCGCGGGGTCGGCGTGACATCCAGGATCGCGTGGGCGATGTCGAGCGCGCCGATC